>NZ_JBFUGJ010000023.1:0-40369 GCF_056402975.1 Mesorhizobium sp. P3_A9
GTCCCACCACTGAGCCACTTCAGGCTCGGCCAGCCAGCCGGCGATCATCGGCAGGTCTTTTTCTGTGACCGGCCGAAAATCATAGAGCGCCGCCTGTTCAGGCGGCATCGAGCGTTTCGATGACAAAGTTGTTGTTGGTGTAGACGCAGATGTCGGACGCGATCTGCATCGCCTTGCGGGCGATCTCCTCGGCATCCTTGTCGGTGTCCATCAGCGCGCGCGCAGCCGCCAGTGCGTAATTGCCACCCGATCCGATGGCCATGACGCCAAATTCGGGTTCGAGCACGTCACCGGTGCCGGTCAGCGCCAGCGAGATCGACTTGTCAGCCACCAGCATCATCGCTTCCAGCCGGCGCAGATAGCGGTCGGTGCGCCAGTCCTTGGCGAGCTCGACGCAGGCGCGCGTCAGCTGGTCGGGATATTGTTCGAGCTTGGCTTCCAGCCGCTCCAGCAGCGTGAAGGCGTCGGCGGTGGCGCCGGCGAAACCGGCRATCACATTACCGCCCTTGCCGATGCGGCGCACCTTGCGGGCATTGCCCTTCATGATGGTCTGGCCAAGGCTGACCTGGCCGTCGCCGGCGATCACCACCTTGTTGCCCTTGCGCACCGTCACGATGGTCGTGGCGTGCATGGTCAGTTCATTYGACATTCCTGGCTCCGATTCGCGCGATCCCAAAGAGGCGATTGGCGCGGTACGAGTAACTTTGATCGGCCATATGTATGCATGGGACCAATGATTGCAAACCGCTCGATAGCGGCCGGGATGGCAACTGGCAATCGCCGGATCATGCTGCTAGAAGGCTTTCGTTTTCAAGCCGGTGAATGCTCGAAGCTCGTCGCTTGAGCTTTGAAACCCTGAGACAAGGACAAGGTCATGGCGCCCCGTTCCGCCGAAGCCAGCCGCAAGACCAAGGAAACCGACATCTCGGTGTCGGTCCATGTCGACGGTTCGGGCAAATCCGATATCGCCACCGGCGTCGGCTTCTTCGACCACATGCTGGACCAGCTCTCGCGCCATTCGCTGATCGACATGACGGTCAGGGCCAAGGGCGACCTGCATATCGACGACCATCACACGGTCGAGGACACCGGCATCGCGCTTGGCCAGGCGCTGACCAAGGCGCTGGGCGAACGGCGCGGCATCATGCGCTATGCCTCGATCGACCTTGCCATGGACGAGACGCTGACGCGCGCCGCGATCGATGTCTCCGGCCGGCCGTTCCTGGTCTGGAACGTGTCCTTCTCGTCGCCCAAGATCGGCACCTTCGACACCGAACTGGTACGGGAATTCTTCCAGGCGCTGGCCCAAAATGCCGGCATCACGCTGCACGTCACCAACCATTACGGGGCCAACAACCACCACATCGCTGAAACCTGCTTCAAGGCGGTGGCGCGCGCGCTGCGTGCAGCACTCGAGCACGACCCGCGCCAGCCGGACGCGGTTCCCTCCACCAAGGGTTCGTTGAAGGGATAGCGCCATGGCCGCCTATGTCGTGATGGAACCGCCCGGCCGCAGCGAAAAGGTCGACAAGACGGCCTTTGTCCGCGACGGCTTCACCTGGCTCGGCCTGCTGGTGCCGCCGCTATGGTTCGCCTGGCACCGGTTGTGGATCGAAGCCGGGATCGCCTTCGTTGTCATGGCCGCGCTTTCGATGCTTGGCGAAAACCTTGGCCTTGGATTGGCCGGTTCGCTGCTGTCGCTGCTCGTCTCGCTCTATGTCGGCCTGGAAGGGCAGGGGTTGCGGATTGCGGCCCTTCGCCGGCGCGGCTGGCACGAATGGGGCGTGGTTCAGGCCGGCTCGCTCGACGACGCCGACATGCGCTATGCCCTGGAGGTAGAGGGGCATGCGGAGGAGGCGCCGCCCGCGCCGCGCATCGTCCCCGATGCAGCCCTGGCCCGCCCGGCGCAGCCCGGCATGGCGCTGGGGCTGACCCACATCCCGGGACGGCCCTGACATGCGGGTAGCAATCATCGACTACGGCTCGGGCAATCTGCGCTCGGCCACCAAGGCTTTCGAACGCGCGGCACGCGAAGCCGGCATATCGGCTGAGATCGACCTGACGGCCGATGCCGATCGGGTGCGCACGGCCGACCGCATCGTCCTGCCCGGCGTCGGCGCCTATGCCGATTGTGCGGCCGGCCTGCGTGCCGTCGACGGCATGTGGGAAGCGGTCGAGGATGTCGCCATTGCCAAGGGCCGGCCTTTCCTAGGCATCTGCGTCGGCATGCAGCTGATGTCGCAGCGCGGCCTGGAAAAGACCGTCACCAACGGTTTTGGCTGGATTTCGGGCGACGTCAAGGAGATCACGCCGACCGATCCGGCGCTGAAGATCCCGCAGATAGGCTGGAATACGATCGAGCTTCGGCGCCAGCATCCGCTGTTTGCCGGCATTCCGACCGGCCCAGACGGGCTGCACGCCTATTTCGTCCATTCCTACCATCTTGACGCGACGAAGCCGGACGAGGTTTTGGCCGAAGCCGACTATGGCGGCCCGGTCACGGCGACGGTCGCCCGCGACAATCTCGTCGGCACGCAGTTCCATCCGGAGAAGAGCCAGGCGCTGGGTCTGGCGCTGATCACCAATTTCCTGAAGTGGAGGCCCTAAATCATGAGCAAGAAGGGCTACTGGATGGCGATGATCGATGTCCGCGATCCCGAGGTTTATAAGCAGTACATCGAGGCCAATGCGGTGGCGTTTGCAAAGTATGGCGCGAAGTTCGCGGTGCGGGCCGGGCGCCATGAGAATCCGGAAGGGCCGACCGGCAACCGGCATGTGCTGGTTGAGTTCGATTCCTACGACAGGGCGGTCGAATGCTATCATTCACCGGAATATCAGCACGCCTCGAAGTTCCGGCTTGCCGCCTCCACGGGCCATTTCGTCATCGTTGAAGGCGCCTGAACCGTGATCCTTTTTCCAGCCATCGACCTCAAAGACGGCCAATGCGTGCGCCTGAAGCACGGCGACATGGCGACAGCGACCATCTACAATGATGATCCCGCCGCGCAGGCAAAAGCCTTCGAGGACCAGGGTTTCGAATGGCTGCATGTCGTCGACCTCAACGGCGCCTTCAAGGGCCAGAGTGTCAACAGCGCGGCGGTCGGCGCCATTCTCAAGGCGACGAAGAACCCGGTGCAGCTCGGCGGCGGCATCCGCACGCTGGCGCAGATCGAGGACTGGCTCGACCGTGGCCTCGCCCGCGTCATCCTTGGCACGGTCGCGGTGCGCGATCCCGATCTGGTCAAGCAGGCCTGCAAGGCTTTTCCGGGCAAGGTGGCCGTCGGTATCGACGCCAAGGGCGGCAAGGTGGCGGTCGAAGGCTGGGCCGAGGCATCGAGCCTCGGCGTTATCGAACTGGCGAGGAAATTCGAGGGCGCCGGCGTTGCGGCCATCATCTACACCGACATCGATCGCGACGGCGTGCTGACCGGCATCAACTGGGACGCCACCATCGACCTCGCCGACGCCGTATCGATCCCGGTCATCGCTTCGGGCGGCCTGGCCTCGATCGCCGACATCGTGCGCATGACCATGCCCGACGCACAGAAGCTCGAAGGCGCCATCTCGGGCCGCGCGCTCTATGACGGCCGCATCGATCCGACTGAGGCGCTGGCGATCCTGCAGGGCCGGCCGGTGGCGGAGGCGAAATCGTGAAAATCACCATCATCCTCGCCTCCTATGACAGCGGCCACTATCACGGCGGCATGGGTCAGGGTCCGGATGCGCTGATTGCAGGCGGTCTCGTCGACGCCCTGACCATGGCTGGCCACGACGTCGCGGTTGAGGATATCGGCAGGGTCGGTCCCGAACAGGAGCGCGAGATTGCCACCGGCTTTGCCGTCTGCAACGCCGTCTCGGGCGAGGTCCGCATTGCCATCGACAGGGGGCGGTTCCCCATYGTGCTSGCCGGMAAYTGCCTGACRTCAGCCGGCGCGGTCGCCGGCGRSGRCGCCGATKCGATCATCTGGGCCGACCAGCATGGCGAYCTCAACACGCCCGAGACATCSGTWTACGGCTTYCTYGAYGGCATGGCGYTGGCGACCGTGCTTGGCCTGTGCTGGCCCCCGATGGCAGGGGCCATTCCCGGCTTCAAGCCGATCGATCCGTCGCGTTGCGTGCTCATCAATGCACGCGATCTCGATCCGGCCGAGGAACAGCTCCTCAAGACCTTGCCGATCATCCGCACCGAATGTCCCGGCGTGGGAGCAGCAACCGCAAAGCTGAAAGCCGTAGGCGCCAAAAGCGTGCACATGCATCTCGATCTCGACGTGCATGACCCCAAGGAATTGCAGGCCAACCGCTATGTCACGTCAGGCGGGCCGAGCCCCGAACAGTTGCGCGACGCGGCCTGTGCCATGGCGCTTGCGGTGCCGGTCGTCGGCATCACCGTTTCCGCCTACGATCCGGCCTTCGACGCGCAGTCCGATGTTCCACCGCTGGTCGGCCAGTTGCTCAACGATCTCATCGCCACGATAGAGGGCCGCTGATGCTGAAAGCCCGCGTCATCCCGTGCCTCGACGTCAAGGACGGCCGTGTCGTCAAGGGCGTCAATTTCGTCGATCTCATCGATGCCGGCGATCCGGTCGAGGCGGCCAAGGCCTATGACGCCGCCGGGGCCGACGAGCTCTGCTTTCTCGACATCACGGCCTCGTCCGACAACCGTGAAACCATCTTCGATGTCATCGCCCGCACCGCAGAACAGTGTTTCATGCCGCTGACCGTCGGCGGCGGCGTGCGCCAGGTCGCCGACATCAGAAAGCTGCTTTTGGCCGGCGCCGACAAGGTGTCGATCAACACGGCGGCGGTGAAGAATCCGGATTTCGTCGCCGAAGCCGCCGACAAGTTCGGCAACCAGTGCATCGTCGTCGCCATCGACGCCAAGAAGGTGTCCGGTGCCGGCGAGACCGACCGCTGGGAGATCTTCACCCATGGCGGACGCGAGAAGACCGGCATCGACGCTATCGAATTCGCCCGCAAAATGGTCGATCTCGGCGCCGGCGAGATCCTGCTGACCTCGATGGACCGCGACGGCACCAAGGCCGGCTACGACATCGCGCTCACCCGCGCGATCGCAGACGCGGTACGCGCCCCGGTCATCGCTTCTGGCGGTGTCGGCACGCTGGATCATCTGGTCGAAGGCATTCGCGACGGCCATGCCGGCGCCGTGCTGGCGGCCTCCATCTTCCATTTCGGCACCTACACCATAGCCCAGGCCAAGGCGCATATGGCCGAGGCCGGCCTGCCGATGCGGCTGGACTCCACGAATAATCGGTCCTAAACGGCGCCATGACCGAGTTTTCGCTGTCCGATCTGGARAAAATCRTCCACGAGCGCGCSCATTCCGGYGATCCGGACTCTTGGACAGCGAAACTGTTCGCGCGCGGTATCGACAAGGCAGCCCAGAAGCTCGGTGAAGAGGCCGTCGAGACCGTGATTGCCGCCGTCAAGGGCGACACACAGGGCCTCGTTTCCGAAAGTGCCGATCTTATGTATCATTGGCTCGTCGTTCTCGGCCTCTCGGGTGTGCCGTTGAGCGATGTGCTCAAGGAGCTCGAAAGCCGCACCGGGCGTTCGGGCATCGCCGAGAAGGCGTCACGGCCCAAGGGCTGACCGCGAGGAAGGGCAGGTATCTCGATGGATCAGCTCGCGCCAACCGAGAAATATTCCCCCTTTCGTTTCTTCTCCGCCGAGCAATGGTCGCGATTCCGCGCCGACACGCCGCTGACGCTGAGCGATGACGAATTCCGCCGCCTGCGTTCGCTCAACGACCCGGTCGACCTCGAAGAGGTCAAGCGTATCTATCTGTCGCTGTCGCGGCTTCTGTCGGCCCATGTCGAGGCGAGCCAGCTTCTGTTCCGGCAGCGTCAGGCCTTCTTCAACGCCGTCGATATCGTCAAGACGCCGTTCATCATCGGCATCGCCGGCTCCGTCGCGGTCGGCAAGTCGACCACCGCGCGCGTGCTGAAGGAACTTCTGGCGCGCTGGCCGTCGAGCCCCAAGGTCGATCTCATCACCACCGACGGTTTTCTGCTGCCCAACGAGGTGCTGCGCCGCGAAAACCTGATGGAACGCAAGGGCTTTCCCGACAGCTACGATGTCGGCGCGCTGCTGCGTTTCCTCTCGGGCATCAAGTCGGCGCTGCCCGATGTCCGCGCGCCGGTCTACTCGCATCTCACCTATGACGTCATTCCCGGCGAGTTCGTCACCATCGACCGGCCCGATATCCTGATCTTCGAAGGCATCAATGTCCTGCAGCCAGGCAAGCTGCCGCAGGACGGCAAGATCGTGCCCTTCCTGTCCGATTTTTTCGACTTCGCCATYTAYATCGAYGCCGACGAGAAGCTGATCCACCASTGGTAYATCKCSCGCTTCATGCGGCTGCGCGAGACGGCCTTCCGCAATCCGGACTCCTTCTTCCACCGCTATTCGCAGCTGTCGGAGGATTCGGCGCGCGCCATAGCCGAAGGCCTGTGGACCAACATCAACCTGAAGAATTTGCGCGAAAACATCCTGCCGACGCGTGCCCGCGCCGACTTGATCCTGCGCAAGGGCGCCGACCACCTGATCGAGGAAGTAGCACTGCGCAAGCTCTGAGGCTCAGGCTACGTTCAACTGCCAGTTAGAACGCTCTTAACTGCCTGTTTGCTAGATATCCTGCTCGACTGCTGCTTTGGTGGTGAGGATAGCTGGCATGGGCGCGCCATTCGTTGCTTCCGACGAACCGGCCGGGTTGCGTTCCGTTACGGCCGCAACTGCCGTTCGGCTCGGCTGGCCTGTGGCCGCGACGCTGCTGATTGCAGCCTATGCGATCATTGTCTCGTTGCTTGTCATGCCCGGCAATGTCGACGTGTCCTGGCTGCTGACGATCGGCGAACGCGTTCTCGACGGCGAGCGCCTCTCGGTCGACATCATCGAGGTCAATCCGGCCTTTTCCGCCTGGCTCTATCTGCCTTTCGTGCTGCTCGAGCGGCTGACCGGGCTTTCGGCGGAATTCTGGGTTAGCATTGGCGTGACCGCGCTGGCGATTGCGTCGGTCTGGTTTTCAGCCCGCATTGCCGCGCGGGCGGACGAAACACTGAAACGGCATCTCTGGATGCTGCYGGCCGCGGTATTCTTCGTGCTTTTCCTGTTTCCGATCGATTTCGGCCAGCGTGAACAGATAGGTGTCATCGTCCTGCTGCCATGGCTCGCCCTGTTTTCCGCACGCGACAGGACTGTCGATTTCAGGGCCGGCAGCGTGGCCGAGCGGATCATCGCCGGCGTCGGCGCCGGTATCTTCGTCATGATCAAACCGCCCTACAGCGTGCTCGCCCTGGCGGTGCCGGCCCTGGTCATTGCGCTGCAGCGGCGCTCGCTGCGCCCGCTGTTTACGACGGAGAATGTGATCGGCGCCACGCTCACCGTCTCCTATCTGATCGCGCTCGCCGTCTTCATGCAGCCGTTCTTCACCGACGTCATGCCCTTGCTGCGTCAGGTTTATCTGCCGATGCGCATGCCTGTGATTGACGTGCTGATGCTGTGGCAGGTGACGATGTTCGTGGCCATGGCGGTCGCCACGCTGGCGATGGCGTCTCCCGGCCGCCCCAGTCGCGACGCCAGCACGATGCTGCTGGCCGGGGCTGCCTACGTTCCGGCTTTCGTCATCATGGGCAAGGGCTGGACCTATCAGGCACTACCTTTCCTGACGCTCGGCGTCCTGGCGCTGATGCTGCAATATGTCAGGCTGAAGCCGCTCCGAAGCTTGCCGCTGCCGGTTAAGGCCGGTGCGGCGCTCGGCCTGTTTTCGATCGTGCTTTTGACGGCGTTGCAGCAAGGCATGGCCTTCGCCCAGTCGCGCCGCGACCTGGATGCCGCGACAGCCGCGATCGTGCGCGCCGTCGATCATCCGACGATGATGTCGATCGCGTCGCAATTGCAGTTCAGCAATCCGCTCGCCCGCATGACCGGCGCCCGTTTCGTGGCACGCCAGCAATCGGGCTGGATGGTCAATGATGCGGGCATATTGATGGGGCTCGAACAGGACCCCGCGCGACGCCAGGATTTGGCCGCCCTCAGGGAAAGATACACAGCGTCGATCACGGGCGAACTTGCCGCGAAACGACCTGACATCATTGTCGATGATGGCACAAACGGACCGCGCGCGCCGGTGTTGCTGAACGTCAAGGACCAGCACCCCATGCCGCCCCTGCACGATGCGCCTGGCATTGCCGAGGTGCTGCGCAACTACCGCATCCTGCATCAGGATGCTTCGGGGACGGTGCTCATCCGCGCCGATATCGTCGCCCGCGAATAAGGCGCTTCCGGAGCGGCCGGTCCGTCACCCCTGGTGACAGACCGGCCGCATCCACATTTTCATGCCCGCACGGCGTCTCAGCCGTTGGCGAACGGCACGGCGACATAGATCTGGCCGCCGTCGCGTTCAACCAGCAGCAGCACCGATTTGCGGCCCGACTTGCTGGCCTGGGCGATCGCCTGGGTGACCTGTTTGGCGCTCTTCACCGGAACCTGGTTGACGGCGGCGATGATATCGCCCGGCTGGATGCCGGCGGCGGCCGCCGCCTTGTCAGGATTGACGCGCGCAACCACCGCGCCATGCTCGTTGGCGGCGAGGTTCATCTGCTGGCGAATGTCTGGCGTAATGTCCATCAAGCCGAGGCCGATCGCCGGTGCGCGCGAGCCCTGTTCGGCGCTCGGCATGTCGGAGTCGTCCGTCGATGCCGTCTTCACATCGTCGCTGTTTTGCCCGACATCGACGGAAATCTGCATGGCCTTGCCCTTGCGCCACACATCAAGCGGTTCCTTGGCGCCCGGCGCGACATCGGCGACGGCCCGCGACAGGTCCTTGGGGTCCTTCACGTCCTGCCCGGCGAAGCCGGTGATGACGTCACCGGTCTCGACGCCAGCGCTGGCCGCGGGCGAGCTGTCATTGACCTTCGAAACCAGCGCGCCGCCGGGATGATCGAGTCCGATGGCGCTCGCCACGTCAGGCGTTACCGGTTGGATCTCGACGCCGAGATAGCCGTATTGGATGGAACCGTCCTTCATCAGCTTGGCGACGACCTTTTGGGCCTGGTCGGACGGGATGGCGAAGCCGACGCCGACGCTGCCGCCATTGGGCGAATAGATCGCCGCGTTGATGCCGACGACGTTGCCGTTCACATCGACCAGCGGGCCGCCGGAGTTACCGTGGTTGATCGGCGCGTCGATCTGGATGAAATCGTCGAACGGTCCGCTGTGCAGGTCGCGGCCGCGCGCCGAAACGATGCCGGCTGTAACGGTGGTGCCGATGCCGAACGGATTGCCGATCGCCAGCACCTGGTCGCCGGTCATCAACTTGTCGGAGTCGCCCCATTTGACCGTCGGCAAGGGCTTGTCGGCTTTGATCTTGAGCACTGCAAGGTCGTTCTTGGCGTCGCGGCCGACAAGTTTGGCGGGAAGTTCGGTGCCGTCATCGAGCGTCACCTTGATCGAGGAAGCGCCGTCAACAACGTGGTTGTTGGTGACGATGGTGCCGTCCGCATCGACGATGAAGCCGGAACCGAGTGCCTCGGCGCGTTGCGCCTGTTGCGGCGGTGTCTGCGGAGCCGGCATGCCCTGGTCACCGAAGAACTGGCGGAAGTATTGATCGAACGGCGAGTTGCCGAGAGGCATCCCGTCATCGGCGCTTGACGGCTGCGCCTTCATGACGGTGGTAATCGTCACCACCGCCGGCTTGTCAGCGGCCACGATCGGCGCAAAGGAGCCGTTGGGAGCGGTGATACCGGCGACAGGGGTCTGGGTCGTCGCGACAACGTTGCTCACGCCTGCATTGCCGGCACTTTGAGCAAACGAAACGACGAAGGGGGAGACGATGAGGGCGGCGCCCAGCAATGCGGCGACGCGATGTCTGCGAAGGATGTTTGGGGATGACATGGTCGTTGTCCGTGCGAGACATTGGGTTCGGCGCCGTGGCCTTGGGAGGGGGAGCGGCCCATTCGGCGTACCGGCCGTCGCGGCTGCCTGTCTCGCTTCATGCAGCAGCCGTTCAGGTCGATGAAACCGGAATCTAGGGTACGGATGCGGGCAAATTAGGTTTTTTCGGTTATATTACAAAGATTTAATTCTTTGTGAGCCGATGAGCACCGACCGTCTTGCGATCGTTCCTGCCAGTGCACGGTCTTCGTGAAGGTCAGATATCGCCGGTCTCTCTGATGTAAGCCGTTGCAATCTCACGCATCCGTCTGCCGTCGAAGCTTGGGCCGTGGCCGCCATGGCCGATGCGGATCGGCAGGTCGAGCAGGCGCTGCATGGTGCTGACATAGGCGGCGCGGTCGGAGTCCGGCAGCGAGTCGATCAGCGTGTCGTCGTAGATGGCATCGCCGCTGAAAAACAGGCCGTCGGCCTCGTCGAACAGCGCGATCGAATCCGGCGAATGCCCGGGCAGATGCAGGACGCGGAATTGCCGGTCGCCGAGATCGATCGCGTCGCCCTCATCGAGGGTCCGTGTCAACGGTGCCGATGGGATCTTGTAGTCGGCCGACTTCCAGCCCGGCATTGGCAGTTTCGAAACGGCGCCTTCGAGATCATGGAACATGTAGGCGTAGGTCGTCGCTTCGTCCATGCTCTCGAACTGCGCCGCGCTCATCTTCGGCCCCGCCCGCCAGGGAAATTCGTGCAGCGAGCCGACATGRTCGAGATGGATATGGGTGGCSACCRCMAGCAGCGGCTTGCCATSAGRMRTSTCGATCTCCGGCGCCAGCGGRCAGATGCCCATGCCGGTGTCGACCAAAAGGTCGGCGTCGCGGCCGCGCAGATGCCAGATGTTGGCGCGCACATAGTCATGCACGAACGGTTCGGTCAGCATCGTCGTCTTGTCGTCGACGATGCTCTTGCTGAACCAGTGAGCCTGCATCAGACGAACGGCTTCCCGACCTTGTATTGTTCCGGCACCAGCCGCTTGAGATAGGCCATGCCGGCCTCGGACAGCTGGTTGACGTCGGGCTTCATGAAATTGTCCGGCATGTGGCGGGTCTTGCCGGCAACGTTCTTCAGCGGCACCTTCTTCAGCACGGTCTTTGAGCCATCATATTGCAGCGCCACCGAGCCGCCGCCCTGTTCGGCGACAGAGACCGCGAAGGCGCCGGCATCGAATGCCTCCTGCGCATCGACGGCACTGATGGCGCCGATATACCCGCGCGGCATGTAGCCCAGCGCGTCGACGCGCGCCCGCTTGCCCGGCAGACCTTCGGCCAGCGCGCGTTCGAGTGCGGCCGGCAGATCGCTTCCCGACAATTTGACGTTGCCATGCGCGTCGCGCTCCAGCTTGTCCGGCGGCACCAGGCTTTCGACCAGCGCCTTGCCATCGGCGGTGCTCACCCCTTCCGACACGGCGACGATGCAGCGCTTGTGGCGGTCGAGCGTGGCGCGGACATCATCGATGAAGCCAGCCGCGGAGAACGGCCGCTCCGGCACGTAAACCAGGTGCGGCCCGCTGTCGGGGTCGAGTTGCCAGGCAGCGGCGGCGGCGGTCAGGAAGCCGGCATGCCGGCCCATGACGATACCGACATAGATGCCAGGCAGCGCACGGAAATCGAGATCGACGGACAGGAAGGCGCCGGCGACGAACTCGGCCGCCGAAATGAAGCCCGGCGTATGGTCGTTCTCCTCCAGATCATTGTCGATGGTTTTTGGCGCATGGACGAAAGCGATGGAGCCGCCGGCGGCATCGGTCAGGATCTGTTGCGTGCCCGACGTGTCGTTGCCGCCAATATAGATGAAGGCATCGGCACCGGCCTTCTTCAAGCCGTTGAGGATCACGTCGCAATAGGCGGCATCCGGCTTGTCACGGGTCGAACCAAGGGCTGCACTGGGCGTTCCGGCAATCAGCCGCAGCCGATCCTCGGGTATGGCGGAAAGGTCGACATAATTGCCGTCACGAATGCCGCGCACGCCATGGATGGAGCCCAGCACCTTGGCGCCGGGATGCCGCTTGCGGATCTCCAGCGTGGCGCCGACCACGGTCTGGTTGATGACGGCGGTCGGACCGCCGCCCTGCGCGATAACAAAAGTTCCAGCCATTCCTGACGTCTCCCGAGGCGATGGTTTTCAAGGCACCTTGGCCTGTCTTGCCGCATCGCGCAACGGGAGAAACGGGAGGATAAACGATCACATGACGACGACCGGGTTTTTCTTCGAAACGCGGCTATAGAGGTCGATGATGTCCTGGTTGATCAGGCGCACGCAGCCCGACGACATCGCCTGGCCGATGCTCCACCACTCCGGCGAGCCGTGGATGCGGTAGCCGGTGTCCTTGCCGTCCTGGTAGATGTAGAGCGCGCGSGCACCGAGCGGGTTGGTGAGGCCGCCGGGCTGGCCGCCTTGCCACTTCACCAGTTCAGGCTTGCGCTGGATCATCTCCGGCGGCGGCGTCCAGACCGGCCATTCCCTTCCATACTGGATGTTGGCACGGCCGGACCAGCGGAAGCCGTCCTTGCCGATGCCGACGCCGTAGCGGATGGCGTCGCCGCCCGGCTGGACGAGATAAAGCATGCGCTCCTTGAGATGGACGACGATGGTGCCAGGCGCCTCGCCCGTTGTGTCGACGACGATCTGGCGGCGGAATTCCGGCTTGACCTTGAGATAGGGCACTTCCGGCACGTTGAAGCCGTTGTCGGTCAATGCGGCATACATGACATCGGCGCTGGTGATGTTCTTGTCGACGCTGATCGCGGGCCGCATCGGCGGCACGGAACCGGTAACCGTATTGTCGAGTTGGAGCATCGGCATACCGCCGTCGCCCGAGGTCGAACAGCCGGCGGCGCTGAGCAGTGCCAGCGCGCCTGCCCCGGACAGGATGGCGCGGCGGGAAATATGATGATCGGTTTCGATTGCGTCGCCGTTTCGTGGCGGCGTCAGACCTTGCGGCAACTCACGCATATACCCAAACCCTACGCTGTCGGCGGGAAGCACGGTCCGGCCGGATAGCGGGCATTTTCATCATTCATGGTTGATAAAGCGTGAATGCCTTGCGCTACCTGCATTTGCGCGGTTCCTGGCGGCATCAGGCCGTGCTGGCTGACCGCCAGACGAGCGTTCCTGCACAAAAAGACCCAGGTCGGGTCATAATCCCGGCACCGGCCTCTCCTACCCATCGGGCGATCAGCGAGGGGCCTCCATGTGCAAGACGTTAAAAACCGACATCAAGCTTTTCGGGGCTGCCATTGTCGCGGCCGCATTGGTTCTCGGTGCCGATGTAAGCCTCGCCGATATAGTGAGCACGCTGAGCGGCGCGAACTGACGCCGACCTGCCTTTGGCGCAATTGATAGCGCGGCAACTCCAGGAAAGGCGTGTGGCGGTCTTCCGCCCGCATTGCGTAAAAACGAAAATCAGACCTCTTTACATTCTCCCGGGCTTCAGGATTTATCCTTTTCCTTAACCCAAGGGAGAACAGACATGTCCTTCGAAAACTGGGCCGCTTTCGCCGCCGCTTCGACCATCCTCCTCATCATTCCGGGTCCGACCATCCTGCTGGTCGTGTCCTATGCGCTGGGCCAGGGCTGGCGCACCGCCTTGCCGATGGCGGTTGGCGTGGCGCTCGGCGACTTCACCGCCATGACCTTGTCGATGCTCGGCATCGGCGCGCTGCTCGCGGCTTCGGCTGGTGTCTTCACCGTCCTGAAGCTGATCGGCGCCGGCTATCTGATCTATCTCGGCGTAAAGCTGTTCCGCGCCGGCGGCGCGCTGAAGGCAGAACCCCGCACCGATGCGGTGTCCTCGGTCAAGATGATGGCGCATGCCTGGCTGGTCACCGCACTCAACCCGAAAAGCATCACCTTCTTCGTCGCCTTCCTGCCGCAGTTCCTCGACCGGCATGCCGATTTCTGGACGCAGATGCTGATCTTCGAGACGACCTTCCTGGCGCTCGCCTTCGCCAACGCCTTCGGCTACGCGCTGATCGCGGCGCGCGCCCGCAATGTCGTGCGCAATCCCAAGGCGATCCGCATCTTCAACCGCACCGGCGGCACGCTGCTGGTCGGCGCCGGCATCGCCACGATGGCGATGCGCTCGGGCAATTAGGCGGCCTGTTTTATTCGACCATCCGAAAGCCGGCTTCCGGTTTTCGGATCGGTCTGGTTCACCACTTGACGCTGAAACCCAGATTGCCCTCAAGGATGCGTCGATTGTCGCCGCCGAGATTGGTGGTGTAGTCGCCGGTGGCAAAGATGCTGACCTTGTCCGTCACCTCAGCGACGATACCGCTGCCGAACTCGAACGAGGTCGATCGGCCCTCGGTCGAGATGTCGGTGGTGTCGAAGCTGACCGTGTTGGTGCCGCCGAAATCATGCCAGATATTGGCTTTGAGGTAGGGCTGCAGCGCCATGCCGTTGATCGTTGTCTCGCCCTGCAGCCGCGCGCCCAGTCGGCCGGTCACGCTGCTGTCGGTGCCGAAGGAGACCGACGAGAAGCGGTCGTTGGTATCGTCGAGCGACAGATGCTGCCAGACCAGTTGCGCCTGCGGCTCAAGCGTCCAACCCTGCGCCAGCGCAATGGGATAGCCGCCTTCCAGCGATGCGGTGACGCCGGTGCCGCCGACATCGATGCCGATGTCGCGTGACGACGTCGCATTGCCGCCGAAGAAGGTGGCCATCAGGACGCTGTCCAGGTACCAGCCGCCCTGGCCGATGCGGGTCCAGTAGCCGCCGACGCTGGTGCCGTTGATGTCGAGCTTGCCGACGGACAGATCGTTCTGTCCCAGCGCCTGGCCGCGCAAATCGCCCTTCATGCTGGCATAGGCGACGAACAGCCCGGCGCGATCGATTCCGCCCGCGGCGGTCTCGCGCCCGAGCAGGTCGAAGCCGGCCTGGAGACCGAACAGCGTGCCGTCGAAGGAGGGCGACACCGTTCCCGACCAGCCCATTTTGGCGTCCTGGCCAAAAATGCGGCCCCAGACCGGTGACATCTCGTTGTCCGACAGCAGGCTCTGTTCGCCGCGCCGCTCATGGAAGGTGCCGAGCGTCGTCATCGCCAGGTGCTCGGCCACCGGCGGCAAGGCCGAATAGATCGGCACCTCGATGCGGTAGAGCAGGATCTGCTCACCGGGCGCCGGGGTCGGCAAATCCGGCACGGCGGTCGGCACCACTGGTGGCGGTGGCGGCGGGTCCGCGGGTGGCGCCGGCGGTGGTGGTGGGGGCGGCTCGGGTTGCGGGTCACTGGCTTGTACCGGCGGTGTCGGGTCGACCGGCGGATTGTTGATGTCGCCCTCGGTCGGCACCGGCACTGGCGGCAGCTCGGACGGTGGCGGTGGTGGTGGCTCGGCCGCGGGCGGTTCAGGTTCCGGCTGCGGGGTGGGTTCCAGCGCTGGCGGAGCGGCTGCCGGCGTCGCCGGCGTATTCAGCGTCGAGCGCAGATACCAGTTCTCGTCGCTGCCGGCGCTGACGCCGCCCTTGAACAGGTAATATTCGAAGGCACCCGCCGCAACCGGCGCGTCCAAGGCGAAGGCGCTCGCGCTGGACGTGGCGCCGTTGGTCGCCTGCACGACCATGATACCGTCAGCGGTGGTCTGTGCGCCGGCGCCACCCACATTCACCACCGCAATGCCGGTCGATCCGGAGGCGGTCCCGCCCGACAGCACGAGCCGGTCGGAATCGGAGTTGTCGTCGCCAAGTTCGGTCTGGATGAGCAGCAACCCGCCAAGCCCGGTGTAATTGCCTGATATGGTCAGCCGGTCAGTGGCGCCGGTTGTGCCGTTGGTCAGGTCGATGCGGCCGGCGTTCATCACTTCGGCCATCTGGCCTGCCGTAAAGGCGCGGATCTCGGCGTTGAAGCCGCCACCGCCATAGAGCGTGCTGGCAGAGTCGACATTGAGCGTACCCGTGCCGGTGCCGCTGTCGCCGAGCACGAGATTGCCGTCCAGCGTCAGTTCGGTGTCGTTGTTGGCGTCGATGGTTTCCCAGTTCTGGACCCGGCTGATCCCGTCGAGCTTGACGTTGTCGAAGGTGAGCGTGTCGGTGCCCGCGCCGCCGGTGATCGCGTTGGTGTCGCCGAGATTGGCATTGGTGAGGTTGCTGAGCTTGGCGGTGTCGTTGTCGCCGCCGAGATCGACGGAACCATAGATAATGCCGCCGTCGTTCCAGACGAAATTGTCGGCGCCGAAGCTCATCAGCACATCGCCGCCGACCGTGCCACCGGTGATGGTCACGCTGTCATTGCCGCCGCTGACGCTGATGTTGCCGCCGATCGTGCCACCCGAGAGGATGATCGTGTCCTTGTCGAAACCGGTGACGAGGTTGCGGTCGATGGTGCCGCCGGACATGTTGAAATAATTCTGGTCGAGCTTCATGTTGACGCGGCCGATGCGCCCGCCCGTCATCACGGCGTTATCGCCATCGTCGAAGAAATCGACGATGCGCCCATCGGTCATAGTGAACGTGTCSAGSCCGTCRCCCTGGTTGAGCGAACCGAYCTGGCCGCCGCTGATGTYRAAGTCGTCGATGCCGGCGCCYTGCTGGACATTGCCGGCGACCGTGCCGCCGCTGATGGTGAAGAAATCSGTGCCGCCGCCCTGRTCGACSGYGCCGGTGATGGTGCCGGACTGCATGTYGATGCGGTCGGTGCCGAYGTCRAARGTGACGTTGCCSSWKATCTGCCCGGTGCCRCTGGYGGGAAAAKTCAGYGTGTTGTCGCCGTTGGTATCAGTGAGGTTGCCGCCCGAATCGCCACTGTCGCAGGTGTAGAGGGTATTCCCCGCGGTCGGCCCCAGCACGCATGCAGCGAAGGCTGCAGAATCGGGCAGCAACGCAAGCGTTGTAGTTGCAAGAAAGCTAATAAGCCATGGATGGATTTGCCGAGGCTTTCGCTGCACAAAAGCAACGGATCCACCAATGTGCTCCGAACGGCTGTTCGGAAGCTGTATTTCAAAATGCCGCATCGCGTCCCCTCTCAGATCGCGATTACAAGCCCTTCGCCGCGCCGCAATGAAGCCACAATTCATTCGCTTTTACAAAGCCTAATCTACCTATCATGGTTGATGAACTGCAAAATCTACTGAATTAGAGGCGCGAAGCTGCACGGTTGGCGCGGCTGTGGCCCATGCGTTAAGATCGCTTTGGACCGAGGGGCAGCGAGCCCATGACCGGCCGATCGAGGGATTTTGCATGGCGATCAGGGATGGATTCGGCCTGGCATTTTCAGGCGCTACGGAAGCGGGGTTCACGCCCTACGGCCAGGCGGTGTGGGAATTGCAGTGCTTCGTCGGCGATCCCGTGGCCTCGGTCGACCGCGCCATCGCGGAAAATCCCGATTTTGTCATGGCTCATGTCTTCAAGGGCTATCTCTTCGGCCTTGCCACCGAGCGGGAGGCGACGGCCGTGGCCAGGGCCTGCCATGAGGCGGCGCTGCCGCTTGCCGCGACAAGTCGCGAGCAGGCGCATGTCTCGGCTCTTGGCCACCTCGCCAATGGGCGCTGGCATGACGCCGCCAGGATCCTTGAGGATATCGCCATCGAGACGCCACTCGACGCGGTGGCGCTGCAGGTCGGGCACCAGATCGACTTCTTCACCGGCAATGCCCGCATGCTGCGTGATCGCATCGCCCGCGCTTTGCCGTCCTGGCAAAGCGGCATGCCGGGCTACCATGCCATGCTCGGCATGCAGGCCTTCGGGCTGGAAGAGATGGGCGACTATATCAGGGCCGAGAAGTTGGGCCGCACGGCGGTCGAGATCGAGCCGCGAGACGGCTGGGCACAGCACGCGGTCGCCCATGTCATGGAAATGCAAAGCCGGCAAAAGGACGGCATTGCCTGGATGCGCGCCAATCCCGAGGCCTGGACAAGGGAAAGCTTCCTGCAGGTGCACAATTGGTGGCATTTGGCGCTGTTTCACTACGATCTCGGCGAGATCGACCAGGTGTTGGCGCTCTATGACGGGCCGATCTACGGCACGCCATCGGCGATGGCGCTGAACATGGTCGATGCGTCGGCGCTCCTGTGGCGGCTGCATCTCGGCGGCGTCGATGTCGGCGACCGCTGGACCGCGCTCGCTGCCAACTGGCCCAAGGCCGGAGCCGGCGACTACGCCTTCAACGATGCGCACGCGATGATGGCGTTTGTCGGCGCCGGGCTCGACGCTCCTGTCCACACCTTGCTCGAGGCGCAGCGCGAGGCGATGCACGGCAGCGGCGATAATGCGGCTTTCACCCGGGATGTCGGCCATCCCTTGACGCTGGCGATCAAGGCATTCGCCGAGGGCAGCTACGCCGAGGCCGTGCGCCTGATCAGGCCGATCCGCGCGATCGCCCATCGTTTCGGCGGCAGCCACGCACAGCGCGATGTCATCGACCTGACGCTGATCGAAGCAGCACTGCGGGCTGGAGACGGCGCGCTGGCCRGGGCGCTCACCGCCGAGCGTTCGATGGCGCGGCCGGACAGTCCGCTGTCGGCACTGTTTTCGCGACGCGCGGCCGATTTGTCAGAGAATTGACCGCAAGCCGATCTTGCCTTAAAAACTGGCTCGGCCAGATTTTTTCGAGATCCGAAAAAAATATTGGCATGGGAGGATAATATGTATCTCGGCCTCGACCTGGGCACGTCGGGCGTCAAGGCGCTGCTGATCGATGCCGGACAGATTGTTGTCGGCTCCGGCCATGGCTCGCTTGACGTTTCGCGGCCGCATCCCGGCTGGTCCGAACAGGACCCGTCCCACTGGATACGCGCATGCGAAGACGCGATCGCCGAATTGAAGGCCYCCCATCCCAAGCAGTTCGCGGCAGTGAAAGGCATCGGCCTGTCCGGCCAGATGCATGGCGCGACGTTGCTCGATGCGGCCGATCATGTGCTGCGACCCTGCATCCTGTGGAACGACACGCGCAGCTATGTCGAGGCGGCAGCGCTCGACGCCGATCCGCGCTTCCGCGCACTGACCGGCAACATCGTGTTTCCCGGCTTCACCGCACCGAAACTCGCCTGGGTGAAGAGCAACGAGTCCGCTGTCTTCGCCAAGGTGGCGAAGGTGCTGYTGCCCAAGGACTTCCTGCGGCTCTGGTTGACCGGCGAGCACATTTCGGAAATGTCCGATTCGGCCGGCACGTCCTGGCTCGATGTCGGCAAGCGCCGCTGGTCGCCGGATCTGCTCGCTGTCACCTCCCTTGACGAGAGCCAAATGCCGTCGCTGGTCGAGGGCACTGAGAAGGCTGGCGGGCTGCGCGGCGAGCTGGCGTCGAAATGGGGCGTCGAGGCCGGCATCCCGATTGCCGGTGGCGCCGGCGACAACGCGGCCTCGGCCTGCGGCATGGGCACGGTCGGCGCCGGCCATGCCTTTGTCTCGCTCGGCACCTCGGGCGTGGTGTTTGCCGCCAACGCGTCCTATCTGCCAAACCCGGCAAGTGCTGTCCACACCTTCTGCCATGCACTCCCCAACACCTGGCACCAGATGGGCGTCATCCTGTCGGCGACCGATTCGCTCAACTGGTTGTCGGAGATCACCGGCAAAGACGCAGGCGAGTTGACATCGGAACTCGGCGACACGCTGAAGGCGCCGACCGGCGTGTCCTTCCTGCCCTATCTCTCGGGCGAACGCACGCCGCACAATGATTCCGCCATTCGCGGCTCCTTCACCGGGCTGGCGCACGAATCGAGCCGCGCGGTGCTGACCCAGGCGGTGCTCGAAGGCGTCGCCTTCGCCTTCCGCGACAGCCTCGAAGCCCTCAAGACGGCCGGCACGACATTGACGCGGGTGACCGCGATCGGCGGCGGCTCGCGCTCGCGCTACTGGCTGAAATCGATCGCCACCGCGCTGCAGGTGCCGGTGGATATTCCCGCCGACGGCGATTTCGGCGCCGCCTTCGGGGCGGCCCGGCTCGGACTGATCGCGGCGACCGGTGCCGATCCGCTGGCCGTGTGCACGGCGCCGAGGACGGATGCCACGATCGACCCGGATGCTGGGCTTGGTGGGGCGTATGCGGACGCCTATCACCGCTACCGGGCGCTCTACCCGGCGATCAGGGGCGTTACGGCGTGAGTAAGTGCGAGGCACCCCCCTCTAGCCTGCCGGCCATCTCCCCCGCAAGGGGGGAGATCAGCAGCTCGGGCGCCTCGCTCATTGTTGCGGCGTCGGAGATTGGCGAAAGCCTGAGCCTCAGCCAATCTCCCCCCTTGCGGGGGAGATGGCCGGCAGGCCAGAGGGGGGTGCCTCGCACCTCCCTTACCCAGCTAACCTCATTGCGCCGGCACCTTGTCGAGGAAGCCGGTGACGCTCTTCAGGCGGCCGTTCTCGATGATGCCGATGTCGGTGCCTTCGATGACCGAAGGGACACCTTCCGGGCCGAGGTTCCAGGAGAAGCGGATCCTGTCGGCAAAGCCGTCCGGCGTGCCCTTCAGCGAGAAGCGAAAGCCGGCAAAGCGTTGCTGCACCCCATCGATGAGCGCGGCGACGCCTTCATGGCCATCGCCCTGCATGAGCGGATCGCGATAGCTGATGTCTTCGGTGAAGGTGGCCTTCAGCAATTCGGCGCGGCGGCCGGCATCGCTTTCGTTCCAGGCGGTGATGTAGCCCTCGGCGATTTTGTTGAGGTCGGTCATGGTCTGTCTCCTTCGTTGAGTGGCTTTGACACGATCCTTTTCACCCCACGGCAGACCGAAACCAATTACGCCTGAGGTAATCAGGGCGAACTATTCGAGAGAGGACAGAAATCATGAGCAGTGGATTTTTCGGCGACATCCAGAAGATCAAGTATGAGGGACCGGATTCGACCAATCCGCTGGCCTACCGGTTCTACAATCCAGACGAGGTGGTGGCCGGCAAGCGGCTGGAAGACCATCTGCGCTTCGCCGTCGCCTACTGGCATTCCTTCGCCTGGCCGGGCGGCGATCCGTTCGGCGGCCAGACCTTCGACCGTCCCTGGTTCCCCAAGGCCGGTGGCACCGACACGATGGAACTGGCGAAACTGAAGGCCGATGTCGCCTTCGAGATGTTCTCGCTGCTTGGCGCACCCTATTTCTGCTTCCACGACGCCGACGTGCGGCCCGAGGGCAAGGATTTTTCAGAAAGCTCTGCCCGTCTCGACGAGATCGCCGACTACTTTGCCGGCAAGATGAAGCAGACCGGCGTCAAGCTTTTGTGGGGCACGGCGAACCTGTTCTCCAATCGCCGCTTCATGTCGGGTGCCGCCACCAATCCCGATCCGGACGTCTTTGCCTATGCGGCGGCGACGGTGAARAGCTGCATCGACGTCACCAAGCGGCTGAAGGGCGAGAACTATGTGCTGTGGGGCGGGCGCGARGGTTACGAGACGCTGCTCAACACCGAYCTTGGCCGCGAGCAGGARCAGGCCGGYCGCTTCCTCAGCCTCGTCGTCGACTACAAGCACAAGATCGGYTTCAAGGGCACCATCCTGATCGAGCCGAAGCCGCAGGARCCGACMAAGCACCAGTACGACTACGACGTCGCCACCGTCTACGGCTTCCTCAAGCGCTTCGGCTTGGAGAAGGAAGTAAAACTCAATATCGAGCAGGGCCATGCCATCCTGGCCGGCCATTCCTTCGAGCACGAGCTGGCGCTGGCCAACGCGCTCGGCGTCTTCGGCTCGATCGACATGAACCGCAACGACTATCAGTCGGGCTGGGACACCGACCAGTTCCCCAACAATGTGCCGGAAATGGCGCTGGCCTACTACCAGGTCCTGCAGGCCGGCGGCTTCAAGACCGGCGGCACCAATTTCGACGCCAAGCTGCGCCGCCAGTCGCTCGACCCGCAGGACCTGCTGATCGGCCATATCGGCGGYATGGACKCTTGYGCACGTGGTCTCAAGGCCGCSGCTCGCATGGTGGAGGACAAGGCGTTGTCCGCGCCGCTGGCTGAGCGCTATGCCGGCTGGAATACGGCAGAGGGCAAGGCAATGCTGTCCGGCAAGCGCACGCTGGAAGACATCGCCGAGCGCGTGGTGAAGAAGAAGATCGAGCCGCAGCCACGCTCCGGCCGCCAGGAATTACTGGAGAACATCGTCAACCGCTACGTCTGAGGGCGGAAAGCCGATTCGTATTGCTCGAGGGGCGGCGGGGAACACTCCTCCCGCCCTGGAACGGCCTTGCGCCAAAGCGCTCATCCGGCGACATGGTTTGCCCTTTGCCGCCCCTCAATSACCTCGCTCTTGCCTTCAAACWGCCGTCACGTATCTCGTATAAGAGGGACCTTGTGGCGGGTGAAAAGGAAGGAGGCGAACCGATATGCAGCAYGAACGCGAAATCGACGCCCTACTGTCATCCGGCGAGACCGGATCGATCATCGACCGGCTGATGGCGCTGCCGCGGCCGACCGACAATGTGAAGAACGAATGGGATCGCGCTGTCAGCAGCCGATTTGAAGTCCGTCTGGCAAGGCAGATGCGCTCGCAGATGGACGCCGGCAGCGATCGACAGAACGCCGCGTAATCCCCTGGAGCAATTCCAGGAAAAGTGTGAGCGGTTTTCCGTCCGGAATTGCGACAATACAATAGACTGATTATCCTCGGCGCAGCCTGACCGGGGCTTCGCCAAAAGCTCTTGAAAACGCTCTGCAAAATGCCGCGGCGGACGAGAATCCGGTCCGCCCGGCAATATCCGCCATGGCCACACGCGTGTCGACCACCAGCCGGCGCGCCGCCCCCAGCCGCAGCCTCAGATAATAGGCGCCTGGCGTCTCGCCGATCGACTTGCGAAAAATGCTTTCCAGGGTGCGCGCCGTCACGCCGGCACGCTTTGCTATGGCTTCTATGGTCAGCGGCTGGTCGACATGCGCTTCCATCAGCCGGATGGCCTGCGCCAGGCKSGGATCGTAGCCGTCGAGCCGGCCAAGCGAGACCAGCGGCTGCGCATCGGTCGCCACGCGCGCCTGATCGTAGATGAACGCGCTTGCCACATCCAGCGCCACCGCCATGCCGAGCCGGGTGCGGATCAGGTGCAGCATCAGGTCCAGGGTCGGCGACGCTCCGCCCGTGGTGAACACCGGCCCATCGATGATGTATCGATCGGGGCGTACGTCGACGCCTGGAAAGGCCGACGAAAAATCCTCCATGTCCTCCCAATGGGTGGTGGCGCTGCGCCCTTCCAGCAAGCCGGCGCGCGCCACCAGCCATGTGCCTGCCTCGACGCCGCCGCAGGCGCGGGCCGACCGTGCCGCCCGGCGCAGGCCGGCGAGCAAGGCAGASGTGGCATAGTTCTGSGTGCCGAAGCCSGCGACSACGACMAGSACRTCGGTARSCTCCGYCGCATCGAAACGGCCGYTGACCGCCACSGGCAGGCCGCAWGTSGTGACCGGCGCCTCGCCGGTSACCGARACCARTTTGAARTCGAACAGSGTYTCGCCGGCGATGCGGTTGGCSGCRCGCAGCGGATCGACGGCGCATGCCACGCACATGATGGATGCTCCCGAAAACACCAGCATCGTCACCTTGAGCGGCGACTGCTCGGCGCGAAAGATTGTCGCTTTTTCGTTTTTTATCATGACGCCTTCGTAAAACGTAAAGCAGTCTCCCGCAAGTCGCGCAATGCTGTGCTCTCTGTTTGATTGGGAGGAGAATTCCATGCCGCTTGCGATGAACCGGGAGGTCTTCATTACCTGTGCCGTGACCGGGTCCGGCGGTTCGCAGGATCGCAGCCCGCATGTGCCGCGCTCGCCCAAGCAGATCGCTGATTCGGCCATCGACGCGGCCAAGGCCGGTGCTGCCATCGTCCATTGCCATGTGCGYGACCCCGAGACCGGCAAACCGCGCCGCGACGTGCATCTCTACCGCGAGGTCACCGAGCGTATCCGTGACGCGAACGTCGATGTCATCCTGAACCTCACCGCTGGCATGGGCGGCGACATGGTGTTCGGCTCGCCCGAGGCGCCGCTGCCGCTCAACGAAAAAGCCACCGACATGGGCGGCGCCACCAACCGCATGGAACATGTGCGCCAGTGCCTGCCGGAAATCTGCACGCTCGACTGCGGCACCATGAACTTCGCCGAAGCCGACTACGTCATGACCAACACGCCCGGCATGCTGCGCGCCATGGGCGGCATGATGACGGCGCTCGGCGTCAAGCCGGAGATCGAGGCCTTCGACACCGGCCATCTCTGGTTCGCCAAGCAGCTGGTCGAGGAAAAGGTGCTCAACCCCGATGCGCTGGTGCAGCTCTGCATGGGCGTGCCGTGGGGTGCGCCTGATGACCTCAACACCTTCATGGCCATGGTCAACAACGTGCCGTCGACCTGGAACTGGTCGGCTTTCGCCATCGGCCGCAACCAGATGGCCTATGCCGCGGCCGCGGTGCTGGCCGGCGGCAATGTCCGCGTTGGGCTTGAAGACAATCTCTGGCTCGACAAGGGCGTGCTGGCCACCAATGCGCAGCTGGTCGAGCGTGCCGCCAGCATCGTCACCAATCTCGGCGCCCGGATCCTGGGACCGGAAGAAGTGCGCAAGAAGCTCAACCTGACCAAGCGGGCGCCAATCGCAGCCGCGGCGTAAGGCAGGATCTGGCGATGGCTACAACCGTCAAGTTCACCGCGATGAAGGATGGCGACAAGGACGACTACGAGTTCCTGACCGCCCATGAAATCGACTATGCCGCCAAGACCGGCGATCGTCTGCTCGACGCCCTGGTCCAACTCGACGAGGGTCTTTCCGGTTACAAGATCACCCGGCTCGGCCATTCGCTGCAGGCAGCGACGCGTGCCTGGCGCGATGGCGCCGACACCGACTGGATCGCCTGCGCGCTGCTGCATGACATCGGCGACATTTACGCGCCCTACAATCACGACGAATACGCCGCTTCGATCCTGAAGCCGTTCGTGCGCGAGCAATGCACCTGGGTGGTGGAGAAGCACGGCGACTTCCAGCGCCTCTATTACGCCCATCATCTTGGCGGCAACCGCCATGCCCGCGACCGCTTCGCCGATCACGCCTATTTCGACGATTGCGACCAGTTTTGCGAACGCTGGGACCAGTCGAGCTTCGACCCCGACTATGAGACGCTGTCGATCGCGTTCTTCCGGCCCTTCGTGCTCGAAGTCTTTGCCCGCAAGGCCTACGACCCAGCAGTCATCCGCGCCGGCGAGCGCGTGCCTCTCCTAGATCCCACTTTAGCCAAGACAAGAACCGGAGCTTCCGCATGAGCATCATCAACAAGGCAGCCGCCATCGGCGGCGGTGTCATCGGCGCCGGCTGGGTGGCGCGCCTGCTGCTCAACGGCATCGACGTGTCGATCTTCGATCCCGATCCCGAGGCCTCGCGCAAGGTCTCGGAAGTGATGAAGGGCGCGCGCCGCGCCTACAAGCAGATGGTGCCCGGCGGGCTGCCGAAAGAGGGGAAGCTGACCTTCGCCAAAACCATCGCCGAGGCGGTGGCCGATGCCGATTTCATCCAGGAAAGCGTGCCGGAGCGGCTCGACCTCAAGCACAAGGTGCTGGCCGAGATCGACGCCCATGCCCCGGCCAACGCCATTGTCGGCTCATCCACATCAGGCATCAAGCCGACCGATATGCAGGTGGCGATGAAGAACCATCCCGAGCGGCTGGTCGTCGGCCACCCGTTCAATCCGGTCTATCTCCTGCCGCTGGTCGAGATCGTCGGCGGCGAGCAGACTTTCCCGGAAGCCATCGAGGTCGCCAAGGAGATCTACGCGTCGATCGGCATGAAGCCGGTCGTCATCCGCAAGGAGATCGAGGCCTTCGTCGGCGACCGTCTGCTTGAGGCGGCATGGCGCGAGGCGCTGTGGTTGATCAAGGACGGCATCTGCACGGTCGAGGAACTCGACGACATCATGCGCTATGGCTTCGGCCTGCGCTGGGCGCAGATGGGCATGTTCCAGGTCTATCGCGTCGCCGGCGGCGAGGCCGGCATGCGCCACTTCATGGCGCAGTTCGGGCCGTGCCTGAAATGGCCGTGGACCAAGCTGATGGATGTGCCGGAATTCAACGACGAACTGGTCGACCTGATCGCCACCCAGTCGGACGACCAGGCGCACGGCCTGTCGATCCGCGAGCTGGAAAAGATCCGCGACGACAACCTGGTCGCGATCATGGATGCGCTGTCGAAGCAGAACAAGGGCAAGGGCTGGGGTGCCGGCGCSYTGCACAAGAACTATACCAAGCARCTSGCCAAGCTGGCGGCGAAGAAGCCGGCGGCCTCAAAGGCGGCCGAGACGGCCAAGGCTTCGAAGCCGGTGAAGAAGGCGGAAAAGCCGAAGAAAAAGAAGAAGGGCTGAGACCATGGATTTCGGTCTKTCGGAAGAGCARAAGCTTATTATCGAGACAACGCGCGCGTTCGTCGAGAATGAGCTTTACCCGCATGAGCGCGAGGTCGAGCGCACCGGCGTGCTGCGCCGCGAGCTGATCGAAGAGATCAAGGCCAAGGCCATCGAGGCCGGGCTCTATGCCGCCAACATGCCGGCGGATGTCGGTGGCGCCGGCTTGGATACGGTGACCTGGCTGCTTTACGAAAAGGAGCTTGGCCGCGCCAACTATGCGCTGCATTGGACCTGCGTGGCGCGTCCCTCCAACATCCTGTTGGCCGGAACGCCGGAGCAGCGCGAAAAATATCTGTTCCCTTGCATCCGTGGCGAGAAATGGGACTGCCTGGCGATGACCGAGCCCGGCGCCGGCTCCGACCTGCGCGGCATGAAGGCGACCGCGGTGCAGGATGGCGACGATTGGGTGCTCAACGGCACCAAGCATTTCATCAGCCACGCCGATCTCGCCGATTTCGCCATCGTCTTCATGGCTTCCGGCGAGGAGGATTCGCCGCGCGGAAAACGCAAGAAGATCACCGCCTTCTTCGTCGACAAGGGCACCAAAGGTTTCACGGTGCGCGACGGCTACCGCAACGTCTCGCATCGCGGCTACACCAACGCCATYCTCGAATTCGACGACTGTCGCTTGCCCGCAAGCCAGGTACTCGGTGAAGTGCACAAGGGTTTCGACGTCGCCAATTCCTGGCTGGGTGCCACGCGCCTGCAGGTTGGCGCCACCTGCCTCGGCCGTGCCGAGCGGGCGCTTGGCCATGCCATAGAGTATTCCGCGCAACGCCAGCAGTTTGGCCAGCAGATCGGCAAGTTCCAGGGCGTATCGTTCAAGCTCGCCGACATGGCGACGGAACTGAAGGCCGCCGACCTGATGGTGTTCGAAGCCGGCTGGAAGTACGATCAGGGCACCGTTACCGATCAGGACATGGCCATGGCCAAGCTGAAGGCCACCGAAATGCTCGCTTTCGTCGCCGATGAGGCCATCCAGGTTCATGGCGGTATGGGGCTGATGGACGACCTGCCGCTGGAGCGCATCTGGCGCGACGCCCGCGTCGAGCGCATTTGGGAAGGCACTTCGGAGATTCAGCGACATATTATTTCGCGGGCGCTGCTGCGTCCGTTCGGCGCTTAGAGCATGATCGCCCAAAGTCGGGATTCGGCTTTGTCGGACAAACGAGATCGTTTGTCCTGGAGATGATGCTCAAACGAAAAGATGACCATGCATAAACTCGAACGTCTCCTGCGCCCGAAATCGATCGCCGTGTTCGGTGGCGTGCAAGCGGCCGCCGTCGTTGCGCAGTCGATCAAGATGGGTTTTGCCGGCGAAATCTGGCCGGTGCACCCGACCAAGGACGAGGTCGCCGGACGCAAGGCCTATCGTTCGGTCGCCGATCTGCCCGGCGCGCCGGATGCCGCCTTTGTCGGGGTCAACCGGCATCTGACGATCGAGGTGATCAAGGCGCTGGCCGAACGTGGCGCCGGCGGCGCCGTCTGCTTTGCCGCAGGCTTCCTCGAAACCGAGGCCTATGATGACGACGGCGAACGGCTGCAGGGTGAACTGGTCGMYGCCGCCGGCGARATGCCGATCATCGGGCCGAACTGCTACGGCCTGATCAACTATGCCGACGGCGCGCTTTTGTGGCCCGACCAGCAYGGCGGCATCAGGCTGGAAGAAGGCGGCAAGGGCGTTGCCATCATCACCCAGTCCTCCAATATCGCCATCAACATGACGATGCAGAAGCGCGGCCTGCCGATCGCTTTCCTGATGACGGCCGGCAACCAGGCGCAGACCGGCCTTTCCGAAATGGCGCTCGGCCTGATCGAGGACGATCGGGTGACATCGCTCGGCTTGCACATCGAAGCGTTTGACTCCGTAGCCGGCTTCGAACGGTTGGCCGCCAGGGCGCGCGAGCTGAAAAAACCGATCATCGCCATGAAGGTCGGGCGTTCCGAGCAGGCCAGGCAAGCAACCGTCTCGCATACCGCCTCGCTGGCAGGTTCGGATGCGGCCTCGGGTGCCTTCCTGAGGCGGCTCGGCATTGCGCGCGTCGATTCCATTCCTGCCTTCATCGAGGCTCTGAAGCTGCTGCACATCACCGGCCCGCTGCCCGGGTACAGACTGTCGTCGATGAGCTGTTCGGGCGGCGAGGCTTCCGTCATGGCCGACAGCGCCGAAGGGCGCTGGGTCAACTTCCCGGTTCTGACGGAAAAACACCGCGCCCATGTCAAATCGACGCTCGGGCCGCTGGTCGCGGTCGCCAACCCGCTCGACTACCACACCTTCATCTGGAACAACGAGCCGGCAATGACCGCCACCTTCACCGCCATGGTGTCGGGTGGCTTCGACCTCAACATGCTGGTGCTCGACTTTCCGCGCCCGGACCGCTGCTCGGTCACCGACTGGTGGGCGACGCTGCGCGCTTTCGAATCGGCGCTGAAGACCAACAAGGCGCATGGCGCGATCGTTTCCTCGCTGCCGGAAAACCTGCCCGAGGAATACACCGCCGAACTGATGGCGCGGGGCATGGTGCCTCTGTTCGGTATTTCCGAGGCGATGGATGCCGCAGGCGCAGCAGCCTTCATCGGCTGGGCGTGGGCTGAACCGCAGGCGCAGCCGATCGACACCTCTGCTTCCGGCGCTGCCGGCGGCGATCATGTCACGCCTGATGAGGCCGAGGCCAAGGCGAGGCTGATCAAGGCCGGGCTTCCGGTGCCGAAAGGCGAGCGCGCCGGCAATGCGGTCGAGGCTGTGATCTCGTCGATGGCGCTCGGCTTTCCCGTTGCCCTGAAGGCGCTGGGCGTCGCCCACAAATCCGAGGTCGGCGCTGTCAGGCTCAACCTCAAGGACGCCGAATCCGTCAGCACGGCGGCGCATGATCTGCTGCCGCTCGGCACTGGGCTCTATGTCGAGCGCATGGTGCGCGATGGCGTCGCCGAATTGATCGTCGGCTTCACCAGGGATCCGATGTTCGGCGCGGTGATGACGCTGGGCACTGGCGGCGTGCTGGTCGAATTGCTGCGCGACAGCGTCACCTTGATGCTGCCGGCGACACGCGACGATATCGAGGCCGCACTGCGCGGCCTCAAACTGTTCCCGTTGCTCGAAGGCTATCGCGGCAGGCCCAAGGCCGACGTTGCGGCCGCCATCGACGCCATCGCGGGCATCGCCGGATTCGTGCAGAAAAATGCCGGCGAGATCGAGGAACTCGACATCAACCCGCTGATCGTCTGCGTCGAAGGCAAGGGCGCCTGGATCGCCGACGCGCTGCTGGTGCTGGGAGAGAACAAGAATGTCTGACGTCATTTCGACCCGCCGGGAAGGCTCGATCCTCGAGGTCACGCTCGACCGACCCAAGGCCAATGCCATCGACCTCAAGACCTCGCGGCTGATGGGCGAGACTTTCAAGGCGTTCCGCGACGATCCGGAATTGCGTGTCGCAATCGTCAAGACATCAGGCGACAAGTTCTTCTGCGCCGGCTGGGACCTGAAGGCCGCTGCCGGCGGCGACGCGGTCGATGGCGACTATGGCGTCGGCGGCTTCGCCGGCCTGCAGGAACTGCGTGACCTCAACAAGCCGGTCATCGCTTGCGTCAATGGCATGGCTGTCGGCGGCGGCTTCGAACTGGCGCTGTCCTGCGACCTCATCTACGCCTCCGATCACTCTTCCTTCGCACTGCCCGAAATCCGCGCTGGCACGCTGGCCGACGCCGCGACGATCAAGCTGCCGAAGCGCATCCCCTATCATGTCGCCATGGACCTGCTGCTCACCGGCCGCTGGATGGATGTCGCCGAGGCGCATCGCTGGGGCCTGGTCAACGAAGTGCTGCCCAAGGAAAAGCTCGAGGACCGCGTTTGGGAGATCGCCCGCCTGCTCGCCAGCGGCCCGCCGCTGGTGTTTGCGGCGATCAAGGAGACGGCGCGGGTGGCCGAAGCGCTGACCTTCCAGGATGCMATGAACMRGGTGACGCGCCGCCAGTTGSCGACGGTCGATGCSCTCTACGGYTCCGAGGACAATATGGAAGGTTTCCGCGCTTTCGCCGAAAAGCGTGATCCGGTGTGGAAGGGGAAGTGATTCTGCGGAAATGATAGCGCGAAGCACCCCCCTCTGCCCTGCCGGGCATCTCCCCCGGAAGGGGGGAGATCGGATGTCATCTCTGCTTTCGCCAATCACCAGCGCCGCAAGAACAGCGCCGCGACCAAAGTTGCCAATCTCCCCCCTTGCGGGGGAGATGTCCGGTAGGACAGAGGGGGGTGCCTCGGCTCAACCTGTGCAGTCGGCGCAGCCAGCATGACCGACTACAAAACCCTCATCGACACCGAGACCTGGGCTTTCATCGAGCGCACCAATTCCTATTATCCGCCCGACACGATCGATTACACGATCACCCAGCAGCGCGCGATCTACGACCGCATGTGCCGGGAATTCTTTGCCGGCTACCCCGAAGGTGTCGCGGTCGAAACCTCTTCGATAGCAACGGCTACGCACAAAATCCCGATCCGCATCTACCGTACCGCCCCGCAACCTGCAGCAACGGTGCTCTACATCCATGGCGGCGGCTTCATTCTCGGCGGGCTGGACAGCCATGACGATGTCTGCGCCGAACTTTGCGCGCGYACCGGCTACGAAGTGGTCTCGGTCGATTACCGGCTGGCGCCGGGACATCTGCATCCGGCCGCCTTCGACGATGCGATGACCGCCTTCGAATGGGCTGCGTCCACCCGCGATCGCCCCATCCTGCTCTGCGGCGACAGCGCCGGCGGCAATCTCTGCGCCGCCGTCAGCCACGCCACGCGCGGCCACGCGAAACGGCCGGTTGGCCAGGTGCTGATCTATCCCGGCCTCGGCGGTGACCGCTCGAAGGGTTCCTATCTCACGCATGCCGAAGCGCCGATGCTGACCATGCGCGATCTCGAATTCTACAAGCATATCCGCACCGGCGGCGCCGACCGGACCGGCGATGTAACGCTGTCGCCGCTGGCCGACACCGATTTCGCCAATCTGCCGCCGACGGTGCTGATCACCGCCGAATGCGACCCGCTGTCGTCCGACGGCGAGACCTATCGCGACCGGGTCATCGCGGCGGGCGGGCGAGCCACCTGGTTCGAGGAGCCGGGTTTGGTGCATGGCTATCTCAGGGCCCGGCACACGGTCGGCCGCGCCCGCGAAAGTTTCACGCGGATCGTCGACGCAGCCGCTGCGCTCGGACGAGGCGCCTGGGTGTGGTGAGCATTTTCCCTGTCCTGTGAGTTGGACATGATCGGACAGGGATGCGCAATGCAGGTGCAATGCAGGCGGTGCAGACCACGCTGGGTTTGACCGACAGCAGGACATCACAGACATGACCAGGCTTCGAAGCGCGTTGGCGCTTCTTCTTTGCGCCGCGACGCTCAGCGCATGCGGCGATACGGACGATTATCGCGACCGCCCCTGGCGCGACCACCACTGGCGCGACCGCGACCACCGACCCGACAGGCCGTGGAGGCCGGACAGACCCTGGCGCCCCGACAGACCTGATAGGCCGGATCGCCCCGACAGGCCCGACTGGCCGGGCAGGCCAGATCGCCCGGACCGGCCTGATCGACCAGATAGACCAGACCAGCCCGATAGGCCGGACCGCCCCGATTGCGGCGGACCTGCAATTGACTGCGCGCCACGGCCGGACATGCAACCCGGCGGCCCCGACTGCGCTGGCGGCTCGGCGACGACGCCGTCGCCCGACTGTATCGAGCCGCGCCGGCGCCGGCATCTCTGATCGCGGGCAGGCATATATCTTAGGCCAAAACCTGCTCTCGAATTTCTATGCAGCCAGCGACTATGCAATTCCGGGCCGCCGTTTGACTGGCGGCCCGACCGACAAAGCGCTCCGCACCGGTGAATGGATCGTCCAGCCGGGGCTGGCTTACGCCGTCGATGGCAACGCGCTTCCGTCAAAGCCGCCACGGCGTGGACGAGGCAAGCGCCGGCCCTGATTGCACGACGCCGGCACTACCGCCATTCAGCGTCAACATGGCCTCGCGTATCGCGACCGCGGTTTCAGGGCGAACAGCTGTCATCGGCAAACGGACATCCGGGCTCAGCCCCAGCGCCAGGCTCAGCGCATATTTGACCGGCACGGGATTGCTCTCCAGTTCAAGCGCCGCGATCAGCGGCCGCAGGCGATGATGGACGGCCCGGGCGGTGTGGTGGTCGCCCTGCCGGCAGGCATCATGCATCTCGACGCACAGTCGCGGCGCAACGTTGGAGACCACCGAGATCGTCCCGCGCCCGCCCATCGTGTTGAAGCCGAACGCCGTCGCGTCATGGCCGGAGAGGCAGATGAAGCGACGCCTGAGCACGGGCGGAAGCGTGGATAGCCGGCTTACCTCGCCTGTGGCGTCCTTGATGCCGACGATGGTCGGAATCTGCGCCAGGCGCTCGATCGTCTCCTCCGACAGGTCGACGCCGGTTCGTGCCGGCACATTGTAGACGATGATCGGTATCCTGACCTTGGCTGCGACCGCCTCGAAGTGGCGAAAGATTCCTTCCTGGCTCGGCCTGTTGTAGTAGGGCGTCACGATGAGGGCGGCGTCGGCGCCAAAGGCTTCGGCGGCGGTCGAAAAGGCGATCGTCGTCTCGGTGCTGTTCGTGCCGGTGCCGGCGATAACTGGCACCCTGCCGGCCGCGATTTTCACGCACAGCGCAATGATGTCCAGGCGCTCCTCCCACGACAGGGTCGGCACCTCACCTGTGGTGCCGCACGGCACCAGCCCGTTGATCCCTTGTTCGATCTGCCAGCGCAACAGCGCGGTCAGCTGCTTCAGATCGACCTCGCCGTCGGTGAACGGCGTCACCAGCGCGGTCATCGCTCCGGTCAGGCGTATTCGGGCTTGTTCTGGTGTCATGGCAATCAGAGTCTCCTGAGTGAATTCTTGGATGCACCGTCTCTTCGAGATGCGAGGAAAGCAGGGCCGACAGAAATGCGGCAGCCAGATCCACATGGTCTGCTTCGATTGTGGCGGCCCGAGCCGTTTTCCCTACGGATGTGATTTGAATGGAACAGAGCCAGCGCACGCCGATCTTGCTGATGGCCGACACCGAACGCTCCGGTTTCGACGCAGCGACCAGCAGTAGGACGGCGTCTAGGATGGCGCCGACCTCCATCAGGCCGGCAAACCGGCGGCCTTGCCGGGACGATCTGTCGAGCGACAGGGCGCGTGCCGCCTCCCAAAGCTGGTGCTCAAGCAGCCTGCCGACATGCGGCAGCCGATCAAGCAATCCGGTGAGATCGGCGCTGTTTGGCCCAGCAATGTCGTTGGAGTTGTCCATGGCCAGATCGTTCCGACCAGCGCGGAACCGGGCGCGGCTCAGTTGAACAGGGAAAGCCGCACGCTTGCCGGCGCGAAGCGTATTGCACCGGCGCGATGGCCGCTTTCCATCGTGGCGAAACGCACAGCGGAATTCCTGTCGGCAAAAACGCCGCCGGTCTGGCCTTCTTCGTCACGCGCGATCCAGTGGCCTTCGCCATCGCKCCCGACGACGAAGCGGTGAAGGGCATTTCCGTCAGGAGGAATAGGGGAGCTTTGCATGGTCATCTCATGCCTTTCAGGAAAGCTGGGCAGCGATCGCGGCGGCGGCCACCAAGGCGCCGACGACCAGAAGCCACCATGTCGGTGTGAAGGGCGCGACCAGGCTGACCTGCGGGCGATTGCTGTTCGCCGCGCGCCTGATCTGTTCGACCTGCGACGCCGGCAAAGGGCGATGAGTGGGCAGATAAAGCCCGTCTGAGAGGAACATCGAAGACTTCCTTCTTTCCGCCGCCACGAGGTGGCGGCTGCCTGCAGCGGCTCAGCACCGGCTACACTCAGAAAGATAAAAGCATCGGCATTTGTATTCGAGGCGGGCGAAATCTGAAAAATATAAAAAAGTCATATGTTTATCGCCCGAGCGTATAGGAGCCCAGGCAACAGCGATGGCGTCGTTTCACGCCACCGAGCGTGCCACCGCCCGGCCGGCGCTACGGCCGGAAAAGATACAGCCACCAAGGAACGTGCCTTCCAGCGCCGCGTAGCCATGCACGCCGCCGCCACCGAAACCGGCCGCTTCGCCCACCGCATAGAGCCCCGGCACCGGCTGGCCATCGGCGCCCAGCACGCGGCTGTCGAGATCGGTCTGCAGGCCGCCCAGCGTCTTGCGGGTTAGGATGTTGAGCCGCACCGCGATCAGCGGGCCATTTGCCGGGTCGAGCATCTTGTGCGGCTTGGCCGTGCGGATGAGCTTGTCGCCCAGATAGGCACGGGCGCCGCGTAGCGCGGTGATCTGCATGTCCTTGGAGAACGGATTGTCGAGTTGTCTGTCGCGGGCGCGGATCTCGCGCTCCACCTGGGTGAGATCGAGCAGCGGCTCGCCGCCGGCCAGYGCATTCATGCGGGCAACCAGCTTCGAAAGGTCGGCTTCGACGATGAAATCCTCGCCCTTCTCCATGAAGGCTTTCACCGGTCCTGGGATGCCTGAGGTGGCGCGGCCGAGCACCTGGCGCCAGCTCTTGCCGGTCAGGTCCGGGTTCTGTTCGGAGCCCGACAGCGCGAATTCCTTCTGGATGATCTTCTTGGTCAGGATGAACCAGGAATAGTCGAAGCCGGTGCTCATGATGTGGCTGAGCGTGCCCAGTGTGTCGAAGCCGGGATAGAGCGGCACCGGCAGTCGCTTTCCGCGCGCGTCGAGCCACAGCGACGACGGGCCGGGCAGGATGCGGATCGCATGCTCGGTCCAGATCGGCGCCCAGTTCTTGATGCCTTCGACATAGTGCCACATGCGGTCGCGGTTGATGATCGAACCGCCGGCGGCTTCCGTGATCGCCAACATGCGGCCGTCGACATGGTCGGGCACGCCGGTGATCATGCGTTTTGGTGCGGCACCCAGCCGCTTGGGCCAGTTTTCCCGCACCAGCTGATGATTGGCGCCGATGCCGCCGGAAGCGACGATCACCGCTTGCGCATGAAGTTCGAAATCGCCGGCGACATCGCGCGAACTCTTGCGGCCGCGCTCGACCGTGCTCGGCTGCAATATATCGCCGCGCACGCCGGTCACGACAGCGCCTGTTCGCGTCAGTTCATTGACGCGGTGACGGAATTTGAAGCTGATCAGTCCACGCTTCTGCGCTTCGCGCACGCGCAGGACAAAGGGCTCGAGCACGCCGGGGCCGGTGCCCCAGGTGATATGGAAGCGTGGCACCGAATTGCCGTGGCCGATGGCATTGCCGCCGCCGCGCTCGGCCCAGCCGACGACGGGAAAGAATTTCAGGCCGCGCTGCAGCAGCCAGGACCGTTTCTCGCCGGCGGCGAAGCCGACATAGGCTTCCGCCCATTTGCGCGGCCAGAAATCTTCCGGCCGGTCGAAGGCGGCGGTGCCCATCCAGTCATCGAGCGCTAGGTCGTGCGAATCGCGGATGCGCATGCGCCGCTGCTCGGGAGAATCGACGAGGAAAAGCCCGCCGAACGACCAGAACGCCTGGCCGCCCAGCGACTGCTCCGGCTCCTGGTCGACGATGATGATCTTCTTGCCGGCCTCGGCAAGCTCGGCAGCGGCAACCAGCCCGGCAAGGCCGGCGCCGACAATGATCACGTCCGCGTCGTCAGCCATTTTTCCTCCCAGAATTAGCCGGCTATTTTATTGCAGAGAGTTAGACGGCTTCCCATCCGTCCTTGCCGCCGGCGCGGAAGATGGCGTCGATGACCTTCTGGTTGAGCACGGACTCCTCCAGCGTGAAGACACGTTCCTTGCCGCCCTGTGCGGCGCGCGCAAAAGTCTCGACCTCCAGCCGGTACTGCTGCGTGCCGGGGAAGCGGAACACTTGCGCTTCGGTGTGGTTCTGGTTGTGCAGTTCGACGCGGTGATGGTCGTAGAGCCCGGCATTGAAGGGCGAAAAGACCTCGATGAAACCCTCCTCGCCGTGGAACACCATCACCTGCCGCGCCGCCATYTGCGTCGACAGGTAGAAGGACAGTTCGAAGTCGCCGAAATCGGCGCGGATCGAGGAGTAGATGTCGGTGCCGAATTTYTTGTCGCGCTCGATCGTCGCCTGGACACGGATAGGTTCCTTGCCGGTCGAAAAGCGCGTCGACACGGTCGGGTAGACGCCGATATCGGGCAGCGCGCCGCCGCCAAGGTCGAGCTGGTTGCGCATGTTGTTGGGGTCGACATTGTAGTAGGAGAACGCGCCCTGCACATGGCGCAGCCGGCCGATGGCATCGCTGGCAATGAGGTCGCGCACCTTGATCCATTGCGGGTGGTAGATGACCATGAAGGCTTCGCAGACCAGCACTTTCCTGGCGTCGCGCAGCTTGATCAGTGGCGCGATGTCCTTGGCGTCGAGCGCGAGCGGCTTCTCGACCAGCACATGTTTTCCGGCTTCGATGGCTTTCGCCGTCCATTCGACATGCTGCGATGTCGGCAGCGGGATATAGACGCCGTCGACTTCTTTGGAAGCGAGCAGTTCCTCGTAGGATCCGAAGGCGTGGCGGGCGCCAAACCGCTCACCCAACGCCTTGGCCTTCGACAGGTCGCGGCTGGCGATCGCCGACAGCACGCCGTTCTCCGCCTCGACGATTGCCGGCAACAACTGCTCGCGGCCGATCTTGGCCGTCGACAACACACCCCATCGGAACATCGCACTCTCTCCATGTCGATTATATCAGACGAGGTTTGCCCGAAATCGATGGAAAAGCCAATGCGGAGTGCCGTAGCAAACTAACCCCGCTTGCCCGTCAGCGTCATGTCGAARTCGACGAYRTTSGAATAGAKCGGCGTRCCGACATCCATGCCGTAGCGCGASCGCAGCACCTTGCCGGTGACATGGAATTTKATCGYGCCGSCCTTSAACCCATCGAGCTCGGCGGTAAACTTTTCCGGAAACGTCTTGCCGCGCGCCGTCAGCCTACCGGTGACAAGGGCCGATGTGTCGCCGGTGCGGGTCACGCTGGTCGAGCGGAACTGGATCTCCGGGCTGTTGGCCGCATCGAACACCGCGTCGGAGCGCAGGAACGCATCGATGCGGCCCTGGCCGGTGCCGACGCTTTCCGGATAGATGGTGAGGTCGACCTTCGAGCGCCCGACATCGCCATTGTCGATACGGATCGTGCCCTTGAAGCGGGCAAAGGCGCCGTCGAAGCCGCCACCGCCGGCCTTGCCTATGGTGAAACGGATGCTGGAGCCTGCCGTACTGACCGTGTAGCTGCCGGCGGCGTCGTTCAACGCTACTGCCGCGGCTGCGGGCACGGCAAGGCATGCGGCAAAAGCCGCGAATCCAAGGATGCGCGCATGCATGGGATGGTTCCTTTCCTGGAGACAACGCTTTTCGCGTCCTTACCCACCAACGAGCGTGGTCGCCGGTCTATTCCCCACCTGACGAAGGCGTGATCATGCGTGCTAGCACGCTGTCGCGCAGCAGGAAGTGGTGGCGGAGCGCGGCGCCGACATGCAGCGCGACCAGCGCGATGCCGGCATAGGCGAGATACCAGTGCGCTGCCGCCCAGAAGCTTTCGGCGGCATCGGATTCGGTGAGCGGCAGATTGGGCATCACGAACAGGTTGAACGGCATGGTGGGGATTTCCAGCATCGAAACCGAAACCAGCACCCAGCCCGACAAGGGCAAGGCGATCTGGAAGGCATAAAGCGCCAGATGCGCGAGCGGCGCTGAACGCCGCTCCAGGGCGCCGACCGAAGCCGGCAGCGGCGGCGGCGCATTGCCGAGCCGCCAACCGATGCGCAGGATGATGAGGCCAAGCAGCAGAAAGCCCAGCGATTTGTGAAGCTGGATCAGCTCGAAGGCCATGCGCTGGCTGGTCAGTCGCACCATAATGAAGCCGAGGGCGAACTGGCCGATGAAGATGACGCCGATCAGCCAGTGGAGGAGGATCGTCGCCCAACCGTAGCGGGTTGGGGTGTTGGTGATTGAGGTCTTCATAACGCGTTAACGAACGCCGGGTCAGCTTTCGTCCAGCGCCCTTCACCCCTCCCAAGGGAGGGTGAGGCGCGCGCTCTACACACTCACCTTGAAGAAATCGACAAACGCCCTCAGCGCTGGCCGCATCTGGCGGTGGCTGGGATAATAAACGAAGAACCCGTCGAAGGAGGGGCACCAGTCCTCCAGCACGCGGATCAGCCTGCCGTCGGCGAGCGGGGCGCGGACATAAGGCTCGAAGACGAAGGCAAGCCCGGCGCCGTCGACCGCCGCCTGCGCGATCAGATGGTCCTCGTCGAGGATCAGCGGCCCTTGCGTGGCGATCTCGATCTCCTCGCCGCCCTTGGCGAATTCCCAGCGGTAGAGAATGCCACTGGAAAAGCGGAAGCGGATGCAGCGATGGTCGGCAAGGTCGCGCGGGTGGTGCGGCTTGGGGCGCTCGGCGAAATAGGATGGCGCGCCGACCACCGCGCCGCGAAGGTCCGGCCCGATACGCACCGCGATCATGTCGCGCTGCAGGCTCTCGCCGAGCCGCACGCCGGCATCGAAACCGCCTTCCACCACATCGGTGAAGCGGTCCTCGATGCCGATCTCCAGCACGATGTCGGGATAGGCCGCGGCAAAGGCGCCGAGCCGCGGCGTCAGCACCAGATGCGCTGCCGTGCGCGGCACGCTGAGCCTGAGATTCCCGGTCGGCCGGTCGCGCGACTCGACCGCCGTCTCCAGCGCCAGGTCGATCTCGGAAAGCGCCGGCCGCAATCGCTCCAACAGCTGTGCGCCTTCTTCCGTCGGCGCGACGCTGCGCGTGCTGCGTGCCAGCAGTCGCACACCAAGCCGCGCCTCCAGGCTGGACACGGCGTGGCTGACCGCCGACGGCGCGATGGCCAATTCCCTGGCCGCGCCGCGAAAGCTGCCACATTGGGCAACGGTTGCCAGTACCGCCAGTTGCGAGAGATGCGCACGATTCATTGATCTATTTCTTGGAACAGCCCGTGCTAAGATGAGCCTATTATCGAACACAAGGCAAGGCGCTATCTCCTCGGCATCACAACAAGGAGACGCGTGATGCAAACCCGCAAACTAGGACCTGAACTCGAAGTCTTCCCGGTCGGCCTCGGCTGCATGGGCATGAGTTTCGTTTATGGCGGCCAGCCGGAGGCAGAGGCGATCGCCACGCTGCACCGCGCCGTCGAGATCGGCGTCAACTTCTTCGACACGGCCGAAGTCTACGGCCCTTACGAGAACGAGATCCTGCTCGGCAAGGCACTGAAGTCGGTGCGCAACAAAGTGACGATTGCGACGAAATTCGGCTTCAAGATTTTGGAGGAAGGCACCGGCCTCGACCGCATGGCCGGCGTCGACAGCCGCCCCGAGCACGTCAAGGCGGTGGCCGAGGCCTCGCTGAAGCGGCTCGGCACCGATGTCATCGACCTCTACTACCAGCACCGCGTCGACCCCAACGTKCCGATCGAGGACACGGTCGGCGCCATGGCCGAACTGGTGCGCGAGGGCAAGGTGCGCGCGCTTGGCCTGTCGGAGGCAAGTGCCGCGACCATCCGCCGGGCGCATGCCGTGCATCCGATCGCGGCCGTGCAGAGCGAATACTCGCTGTGGAGCCGCGACCCGGAAGAAGACGTCTTCGCCGTCTGCCGCGAACTCGGCATCGGCTTCGTCCCTTATAGCCCGCTCGGCCGTGGCCTGCTGACGGGCACCATCGCCAAGCCCGAAACGCTTGACGATGGCGACTGGCGCCGCACCTTGCCGCGCTTCCAGGCCGAGGCCATGGAAGCCAACGCAAAGGTAATCAAGACGCTGGAAAAGCTGGCGACGGAGAAGGGCGTCACCTCGGCGCAGCTGGCGCTGGCCTGGGTGCTGCACCAGGGCGATTTCATCGTGCCGATCCCCGGTGCACGAAAAATCCGTCATCTCGAGCAGAACACGGCGGCGGCTGGGGTTGAGCTGAGTGCTGCCGAGGTTGCGGCGATTGGTGAGGCGCTGTCGCCGGATAAGGTGATGGGCAAGCGCTACACCGAGGAGTTGCTGGCGCTGGTSAAYGGGTGAGCAGTGGTCGGCGCGAAGAAGGGGCGCTTCAGCGCCCCTTCTTCAATGCTGCGCGATGCGAATGATTTTAAAAGGTCGGCGCGAGGCACCCCCCTCTGTCCTGCCGGACATCTCCCCCGCAAGGGGGGAGATCGGATGTC
>NZ_JBFUGJ010000024.1:0-39739 GCF_056402975.1 Mesorhizobium sp. P3_A9
CCGACAAACAGATGCGTTTCGCCGAAAGTGACGCGGCCTTCGATCAGTTGCGCGGTGCGGGCGACGATGAACAGCGCGTCGCCATATTGCTCGATCTTCGGCCGCTGGTGCGGATGCTCGGCGTCCTCGATCGCCAGCTCATGCAGATGGAACTGCGCCTTGACGCGCAGCAATAGGTCACGGTCAGGTTCTAGCAACCCGATCCAGACGACGTGACCCGATTTCTTGGCCCATTCGCCGGCTTCCTCGATCGGAATGTCGGCGATGCGCTTGCCGGCCGTATAGACACTGGAGGCAATGATGCCTGATGTCGGCGCCGCGGGCTTGAACTCTCGGACATATTCCATCGCAGCCTCCGGAAAGCAGGGCCTTTATCAAGGCCTGAGAAGCTTAACGCCGGGATAGTTTAGCGCAATATGATCTGGCGTTCGAGTGGACGAACGTTCATTTCGCCGAAAGCGGCGCTGACACGCTGATCTTGTCCGTCTTGTCGCCCTTCGGCCGGTCAGCCGGCATCTGGTCGCCGGTGACGATGTAATAGATGGTCTCGGCKATGTTGGTGGCRTGRTCGCCGATRCGCTCGATGTTCTTGGCGCAGAACAGCAGATGCGTGCAGGKCGTGATGTTGCGCGGATCYTCCATCATGTAGGTCAGCAATTCGCGAAACAGCGACGTGTACATGGCATCGATCTGGTCGTCGCGGTCGCGCACGAAGCCTATTCTGTCGACCGAGCGCGACGCGTAGACGTCGAGAACTTCCTTGAGCTGGGTCAGCGCCAGATTGGCCAGGGCCTCCAGGCCGCGGAACAGGCTGGTCGGCTGGCGGCCGTCGGTGACGGCGACCACCCGCTTGGCGACGTTCTTGCCGAGGTCGCCGACCCGTTCGAGGTCGGCGGAAATACGGATGGCGCCGACGATCTCGCGCAGATCCGTCGCCATCGGCTGGCGCTTGGCGATGATGATGATCGCCTTGTCGTCGATTTCGCGCTGCCCTTCATCGAGCACGGCGTCGTCACGGATGACCTTCTGGGCCAATCCCGGATCGGCATTGACGAGAGCAGCGACCGCTTGCTCGACCATGCGCTCGGCATGACCGCCCATCGCGGCAATGCGCTTGGACAGATACTTCAGCTCCTCGTCATAGGCGCTCATTATGTGCACGGACTGCATGGATGAATGCCTTCCCACGGGTTCTTGATCTTGAGTCGTTTCCTCGAATCCCCGCTGATACGCTAGCCGGATGACAGAAAAAAGAAACGGTTCCGTGGAAAACTAGGGCGATATCAGTGCGTCGGCAAATGAACCGAGAAGGCGGCGCCCTTGCCGACCTCCGACTTGATCGTCAGCCGGGCATTGTGACGCGTCAGGATGTGCTTGACGATSGACAGSCCAAGGCCGGTGCCTTTCTGGGTCCGGCTGKTTTCGACGTCGATRCGATAGAAGCGCTCGGTRATGCGCGGAATRTGYTCYTCGGGAATGCCRGGGCCGAAATCCCTGATGGTSACGTCGATGCCGGGTTCGGAACCGTCATCGGCGTGTGCGATCGACACCAGGACACGGCCGCCCGACTGGCCGTATTTGCAGGCGTTTTCCAGCAAGTTCTCGAAAACCTGGAACAGCTCGTCGCGATCGCCCGGCACATTGAGAGGCCCCTTGGCGAAATCGCGCTCGATGGCAACGCTGTTTTCGCGGGCAAGCGGGGCCAGCGAGTCGATGACGCTGTCGACGGTCTGGCGCAGATCGACCTCCGTCCCGGGCTTCAGATAGGGCTTCATCTCGAGCCGCGACAGCGACARCARATCGTCGATCAGGCGSGCCATGCGRCCGGTCTGGYTYTGCATGATCTGCAGGAAYTGCTCGCGCGCCGCCGGRTCGTTKCGGGCCGGYCCGCGCARKGTYTCGATGAAMCCKGMGATCGAGGCGAGTGGGGTGCGCAATTCATGGCTGGCATTGGCGATGAAGTCGGCGCGCATGCGGTCGATGCGCCGTGTCTCGCTCTGGTCCTTGAACACCAGCACATAGAGGTCGGTGCCGTGGCCGACCGAGGACGCGCTGACCCGGTAAGCCCGTTCGACCGGCAGCTTCTCGGTATAGTCGACGACATCCGAGGCGATCATGCCGGACAGCACGCTGTCGAGCAGGGTCTGCATTTCCGGCGCCCGGAATTTCAACGGCAGCGACAGGCCCGGTGCGATCCCGCCAAAGGCGGCAAAGGCGGCGGCGTTGGCATGGACGATGGTGGCGGCATGGTCGAAGATGATGAGCGGGTCAGCAACAGCCGCCGCCAGATATTCGCCCGACAGGCGCTGCAGGCCGATCGCCTCGATCGCGGCAGCACTCTGCGCGGACTGGCGCAGGCCCGCGGCCGGCAGCATCGCCGCTGCAAGCAACAGGAGCAGCGCCGGCACCAGCACGTAGGCGGAAACACCCGCGAAGGCAAAGGCGATAAGGACCGCGACGACACCGGCGGCTAGCAGCCAGCGGCTGTGCCACAGCCGGGTGGCCAAGGCTTGCGCCATGCCATTCTGTTCTGCGTCCAGGTTGGTCATTCGCTTGCGCGCCCGCGTCCCATGCCTTCGCATCCGCCGCACGGCAACGGAAACTTCCGCTGGACCGGTCCGGAGGCTCCCAATAGCATGAGTCCGTCAGCTGAAAAGGGTTCGTCTCGATGAAAAAAGCCAAGGAAAAGCCTGCCGCGCCGGCTTCAGGTCCGCTGAAGATCAGGATCGATGGCAAGGAACGGGAGTTCGACATCGAGAATCCCGAGCTTCCGGACTGGGTCGAGGACAACAAGCTGACCGCGGGCGGCTACCCATACGACAAGAAGATGAAGAGCGAGGAGTATGACGAGACGCTCGAGAAATTGCAGATCGAGCTGGTCAAGGCGCAGGCATGGCTGCAGGCGACCGGCAAGCGGGTGATGGCGCTGTTCGAGGGCCGCGACGCCGCCGGCAAGGGCGGCACGATCTTCGTGCTGCGCCAGTACCTCAATCCGCGCACGGCACGCAACGTGGCGCTGACCAAGCCGACCCCCACCGAACTGGGGCAATGGTACTACCAGCGCTATGTCGACCATTTCCCGACATCGGGCGAGTTCGTCACCTTCGACCGTTCCTGGTACAACCGCGCCGGTGTGGAACCGGTGATGGGTTTCTGCACGCCCGAACAGCATGAGAAGTTTCTCGACGAGACGCCGCATTTCGAGCGGATGATCGTCAACGACGACATCCACTTCTTCAAATTCTGGCTGAACATCGGTCGGGAAACGCAGCTCGAGCGCTTTCACGATCGCCGCTATAGCCCGTTGAAGAGCTGGAAGTTCTCGCCGATGGATGTCGCTGGCATCACCAAATGGGACGATTACACCAGGGTGCGCGACACCATGTTCGAGCGCACCCACAAGGAGTTCGCGCCGTGGATCATCGTGCGGGCCAATGACAAGCGGCGCTCGCGGCTGGCGGTGATGCGGCGCATCCTGTTGTCGCTGCCCTATGAGGGGCGCGATCTCGATGTCATCGGCAAGGAAGACAAGAAGATTATCGGCGAAGGGCCGTCATTCCTCGGCAAGGAAGGTTGATGTTTCCGCGCCGCGCGGCCAATGGGCAGCGCGGCGCGGTATCTTCGTAATTGCTCAGGCGGCGAGCCGGGCAATACGCTGAAGGCGGCGCAGCGTGGTGTCGTCCTGCAGCGCCTGCTGGAACAGCGATATCTCCTGGTCGATGCGGTCGCACAACGCGGCGGTGTTCCCCTTGAGCAAGCCGCGGGTCTGCAGCAGGGCGGCGACCGGCTTCTTGACGAGCTGCCTGGCTCGGCCGAGCGTCGCCTCCTCCACACCGTCATCCACGATCTCGGCGACGAGGCCGAGCGCCCTGGCATCCTCGGCGCGAAGCGTGTCGCCGAGGCAGAAGAAACGGAAGGCGCCGGCATAGCCGAGCTTCTGCGGTGCCAGGATGCTGGTCGCCGCGTCCGGCACAAGGCCGAAATCGACGAACGGCACCCGGAACGTGCTTTCATTCGAGGCGATCACCATGTCGCAGTGGAACAGGATGGTGCAGCCGACRCCGACGGCATCGCCRTCGACGCAGGCGAGGATSGGYTTGGGRAACGTCGCCAGCGTGCGGAACAGGTCGGTGACGGCGGCGATCAGCTTCTGATGCTTGGTGGCGTCGAGAAATTCGGAAAAGTCGCCGCCAAGGCAGAAGCAGCCCGCCAGACCACGCAGCACGACGACACGAACCTTGTCATTGTCGGCGGCTTCATGAAACGTCCTGGCAAGGCTTTCATAAGCCCTTCTGTCGAGCACCGGGCGGCCGTCATTCGACGACACGGTGACGATCAGCGTGTGGTTGCGCAGTTCGGGTTGCGGGTGCGCGCCCATCGGCGATCTCATGACGCCCGCCTTTGGCCGAACATATCGGGGTATCCCCTGGCCAGAACGGGAGCATGATGATTGCGGCGCGAACGCACCACGTCCAGCGTGTGCTCGTTGAAGGAGAGCAGCGTCGCCACGACCTGCTGATTGCCGTAGGTGCGCTGATAGCCCAGCGGGGTCGCCAGGAAATGCAGCTGCAAGGCGCGCAACACCCACATCGGCTCGAACTCGATGATCACCTTGTCGACGCCGCGCTTCAGCCCCCACTCGACGAAGCCGGCGATCAATTCGGTACCGACGGTCGATACGCCGCGACGGCCATCACGATAGCCGGCAGCCACCGCGTAACGGGTCAATTCCCAGATGTTGGGGCCCGATGGCGGCGTTCCTTCGGAAAGGTCGGTCAAAACCTCAGTCAGCAGATGGGGCCGCGTGGTCGGCAGCATCCTCTGATAGCCCGCGACCTCATTGCCTCTGATGACGATCTGATGCACCGCCTCGTCATGGTCGAACTGGTCGACTTCATATCCGTCCGGGCGCCGCAGGTCCTCCCACCCCATCTCCTCGACAAATATCTGGTAGCGCAGTCGATGGACGGCCTCCCAAAGGTCGGGACGTTCCATCAATTCCTGAGTTGTAAGACAAAAAAGCATTCCGTCGTCTCCTGGGTTTAAGAGGAAGATACGGCCGTGCTTTCTTGAGAAAATTGCGTGATCACGTAGGCGAGAAATTCTAGGTCGGCACGGCCGACCTAACTAATGTAGCCGCGCCTTATCGCTTCGGCGACAGCCTGGACCCGGTTGACGGCACCGAGTTTGCTTTTGGCGTTAAGAAGATGTTTCTCCGACGTGTGCTCGGAGATGCCGAGGATTTGAGAAATCTCCCATTCCGACTTGCCGACGGCGGCCCATTGCAGGCATTCGCGTTCGCGCGGGGTCAACTCGATATGGTCGATTGTCTTGGTCGCCATGGTGTGGAGTTGCATGGCGCGGCCAACGGCATAGGTCGAGACCAGCGACACCAGCCCGAACTCGGCGGCCGACAGTTCCACGGCCTCGCCACCCAACGACACCATGACGATCTGGCCATCGAGCGTGATCAGCGGAAAGGCCAGCCCGTCGCGCAGCTTGAAAGCGCCGGCATCGCCCATCACTTCGCCGCTGCTCTTGTCGATGCGGATGCCCTGGGCGGCTTCGCGCCACTGGAAAGGCGCCTGCAACTGCTTCATGTGGCTGACCACCGGATCGTGGTCGACATAGTTGCGCGCCACGTAGCGCTCCAGCCATTCGACGGGCCAGTCGCACAGCAGCACATGCTGCTTTTGCTGACCGGTCGGCGTGCCCGGCTGCGGAACGGTCCCGGCCATCAGCGCGGTCAGACCGAAATCCGACGTTACCCCCAACAATTTCTCGCAGACCGCCGCCGCCGTTCCGGCGTGCTGCAGTTGGTCTATGTATTCCAGCGTGCGATCGAACTGACCCATCGCAACATCAACCCCATGTTGCCTTATGCATTAAGATCAATGGTCCATGCATTGTCCGCACTTTGCCACCGACCGCGGATTGCAACGCGCTCATTTCCGGTTGTGGTTCTCGACCCTGATCCCCCAACCAGAGTAGCCACCGCTGTTTGCAAACGCGCTAAAGCATACCCTGAAATCGGCGCGTTGAAATCAAAAACCATTGTGCCTGTACCATTTTCGTACCAAAACCTGTGCGAATTACGAGTGCGGCGGAGTTCTATCGTGGCGTTCCAATGGAGGTCCCTGGTGCTGGCGTCGCTGCTGATAGCGGCGCTGCCATTGGCTGGCGGGCGCGCGGCGGAACCGCAGGTGCCGGTGTTGTGGGACGCCAAGGAACGGTTGCCCAAACCCGACCTTTCCGCGCTGCCACGGCTGCGCTTCCTGACGACCACGGATTTTCCGCCGTTCAATTTCCTCGATGGCGCGGGAAAACTGTCCGGTTTTCACATCGACCTGGCACGKGCCATCTGCGCCGAACTCGRCATCGYSGACAAATGCCAGATCCAGGCATTGCCCTGGGGCGAGCTCGAGGGGGCACTGGAGAAAGGCGAAGGCGAAGCSATCATCGCCGGCATCGCCGCRACGCCGSAATCGCGCYMGAMATACGSYTTYTCGCGCTCCTATCTGCAGTTTCCSGCGCGCTTCATCATGCCSAAGAGCAAGGCWTTTGCMGAACCGATYTTCGACAAGCTGCGMASCAAGCGCGTCGGCGTGMTYGCCGGCTCSGCGCATGAGCGCATGCTGCGCGAGTATTTCAACACGGTCCAGATCGTCTCCTTCGACGGGCCGGAAGCCCTCTACAGCGATCTCAAGGCGGGCAAGATCGACGCCGCGTTCGGCGACGGCATGCGCTTCGCCTTCTGGCTGGGCGGCTCGGATGCGGCCGGCTGCTGCCGCTTTGCCGGCGGTCCCTATCTGGCGCCCGAATATCTGGGCACCGGCATGGCCATCGCCACACGGGCCGACAATCCGGCGCTGGCCGCCGCGATCGATTACGCGCTGCAGGAGATTTCGATGAAGGACACCTTCGCCGAATTCTATCTGCGCTATTTCCCGGTCAGTTTCTTCTAGGGGCTGCCCCGCTCGCAGGGACTCAGGTCAGCGTGCGCAGCCGCGCCTTGGCCGCGCGGCCGATGGCGGCGACGGTCAGTGTGTCGAGATCGAGCTCACGGCGGATCAGCTGCAGCACCCGAACTTCTTCCAGGCGCATTTCAAGATCGACGGCGGCGACTTCGAAGGCGGCGGCATAGGCGGTGTCGCGCAGACGCTCCGGCAGGGCTTCGGCAACCTGGGCGAGGACACCCTCCAGGCCATCCTTCTCATGCAGCAGCTTCTGACAAGCCTGGGCGACGGGAACCAGCCGATCCTGCTTGAAATCCTCGAACACCGGCCATGAACGGACAACGTCGCCGATCCGGGCCAGTTCGACATCGGTCATGTCGCGGTCGGAGGCCGAGGTGATGACCATCAGGTAGATCAGGGCTTCATGCGGGGTCGGCGACGGCATTCTTTACTCCTTGAACGGGCCTCGAAGGTAGGAACGAGGGCCAAGGGCCGCAAGGAAAAAGCGCTGCGCTCGTTGACGCTCCGGCCACGCACGCCTAGAGACCGGTTGAAAATCGACACTGCGGCCCTATCAGGCGAATTTGGCCGGCGAATAATTGGAAACGTTGACATGGCGGGATCAAACATCATCGATCTCAACCCCGAACTGCTGGCGGCCGCGACCGAGAGCAAGGCGTGGCCGTTCGAGGAAGCCAAAAAGATTATCGAGCGCTACAAGGGCGCCGACTTTCCCGAAACCATCCTGTTCGAGACCGGCTATGGTCCGTCCGGCCTGCCGCATATTGGCACGTTCGGCGAGGTGGCGCGCACCTCGATGGTGCGCCATGCGTTCCGCGTGCTGACACAAGACAAGGTCGCGACCAAGCTGCTCTGCTTTTCCGACGACATGGACGGCATGCGCAAGATCCCCGACAGCGTGCCGGATCGCGCCGCGCTCGAGCCGCATCTGCACAAGCCGCTGTCTTCGGTTCCCAATCCGTTCGACGGCGACTATGCGAGCTTCGCCGACCACAACAATGCGATGCTCTGCCGCTTCCTCGACACGTTCGGCTTCGACTACGAATTCGCCAGCGCGACGCAATACTACAGATCAGGCCGTTTCGACGCGATGCTGCTGCGCGCCGCCGAACGCTATGACAAGATCATGGCGGTGATGCTGCCGACGCTCGGGCCGGAGCGGCAGGCGACCTACAGCCCGTTCCTGCCGATCTCGCCGAAGAGCGGCCGCGTGCTTTACGTGCCGATGAAGCATGTCGACGCTAAGGCCGGCACCATCACCTTCGACGACGAAGGCACCGAGACCACGCTTTCGATCACCGGCGGTCGGGTGAAGCTGCAGTGGAAGCCGGATTTCGGTATGCGCTGGGCAGCGCTTGGCGTCGATTTCGAAATGTTCGGCAAGGACCACCAGACCAATGCSGTGGTCTATGACCGCATCTGCAACATTCTGGGCGGACGCGCGCCGGAGCATTTCGTCTACGAACTGTTCCTCGACGAAAACGGCCAGAAGATCTCGAAGTCGAAGGGCAATGGCCTGTCCATCGACGAATGGCTGACCTACGCGCCGACCGAAAGCCTCGGGCTCTACATGTACCAGCGCCCACGGCAGGCCAAGAAGCTCTATTTCGACGTCATTCCTAGGGCCGTGGACGAGTATTACACCTTCCTCGCCGCCTACCCCAGGCAGGACTGGAAGGAGCGGCTGGGCAATCCGGTCTGGCACATGCATGACGGCAACCCGCCCGCCATCGATATGCCTGTGCCGTTCTCCCTGCTGCTCAACCTGGTCAGTGCCTCCAATGCGCAGAACAAGGATGTCCTGTGGGGCTTCATCTCGCGCCATACCAAGGATGTGACGCCGAAGACGCATCCGGAGCTCGATCAGTTGGTTGGCCATGCGATCCGCTATTTCGACGATTTCGTGCGGCCGACGAAAACCTTCCGGCCGGCCGACGAGGTCGAGCGCGAGGCGCTCGAGGCCCTGGACGCAGCTCTTGGCACGCTGCCGGCGGACGCCGGCGGCGAAGCGATCCAGAACGCTTCGCTCAACGTGGCGCGCAAGATCGAACGCTATCAGGATCATTCCAAGCAGAGCCCGGAAGGCGGCCCGGGCGTTTCGGGCGCCTTCTTCCAGATGATCTACCAGGTGCTCATCGGCCAGGAGCGCGGCCCGCGCTTCGGCTCATTCGCCGCGCTCTACGGCGTCGCCGAGACCCGCGCACTCATTCAGCAGGCGCTGGCTGGTCAACTGGTTTGACGGCGCCGCCCTCCTCTTTCAGGATTGAGCCCTCTTCCAGGATCGAGCCCGGCGCCTGTGGCGCCGGGGCCGGCGCGGCCGGCACCGCCGAGATGCCGGCAAGGTTCGGCGCCGACCCGAAAATGCCCTTCTTCGCGCTTTGTGCCTTTTCGCCGGCCTCGACATAGGGCCCGCCCTTGGCAGCACGCGCCCAGCCATTGTCGACCAGCCATTGACCGACATCCTGCTTGCCGATCCGGCATTCCGCAGCGATCCGGTCGCGTCCGCCTTCGGGCGGCACCGTGCAGACCACGGCGCGGCCGCGCAGGAAGGCGCGGAACGCGGTGCGCGCACGGATGCCGCACGGCCAGGATTTGCCGTCGGAGGTGCAGGTCTCGTCCTGCCCGACAACATCGATGCCGGAAACCGCGACCGAATAGCCTTTTGCCTCGATCAGGCCGGCGGCCGTCGCGACCGGCTGGAACAGCTTTGTACCATCCCAGTCGTCGGGCATCTTCGGCTTGGGCGGCATGGCGAGCGCCAGCTTGCTCAATGGCTCGCGCGGCTCGACCCGCTCGAGCTCTCCGGCGGGCAGTTCCGGCGGCGCGACGACGTCCGGATCGATCGCCCGCGAATGCACCGCCGGCTTTGGCTGCGCAGCGGCCGGCGCGGGAATGGCTGACGTGGCCGGCTCGTCGGGCCCGGCATCGGTGCCGGCCTGTGAGATCGTGTCCGCGCCGGGATCGATCTGATCTACCGCAACAGTGCTTTCGCTTCCTTTCAGCGTGCGGCCGCCGGCGACGACCAAAGCCGCCATAACCGGGATCATCAGAACCGCCAGGACAAGATGAAGAAGCCTCATCTACTGGCTTGCCCAGACRATCCGCGCCACCCATTCGACATCACGCATGGCRATGTCGCGRTCSGGATGRTCGGGATTGAGCGAGACCARYRCGATCGMCTTKACSGTCTGGCGSTCGAGYACCTTGGCCATCACCTCGCCTGATGTGGTCTTGACGACGACGCGATCGCCCTTGCGGGTGACTGCACCCGGCTCGACGATGAGGACGTCGCCATTGCGGTAGAGCGGCAGCATGGAATCGCCTTGCACCTGCAGCGCATAGGAGCTTTCTGTCGATTGCGCCGGCAGTTCGACCAGATCCCAGCCCTGCCCCGCCGGAAAGCCGGCATCGTCGAAGAAGCCGCCAGCGCCGGCCTGGGCAAAGCCAAGCAGCGGCACGGAGCGCCGGTGAGCTGGTGTGGCGCCCGTGCGGCCTTCGATCAGCCCGGTGAATTCGTCGAGCGACGCACCCGTGGCCTCGATGATCTTGGCGAGCGATTCGGTCGAAGGCCAGCGCGGCCGGCCGTCCGACGACAGACGTTTCGACTTGTTGAAGGCCGTCGAATCGAGGCCCGCGCGCCTTGCCAGACCTGACGCCGAAAGCGAATAACGCTCGGCAAGAGCATCGATGGCGGCCCAGACGCGGTCGTGCGAGAGCATATCGTGCTCTCCTTCAAGACAGGAAAAAATGCCTTTTCCTTCTAGTCCGCGAATGCCGGTTTGTCCACCGGCCGCGCTCCCCTGGCGCACGTTTCTGCCGGTCGCGCAAATCCAATTCCCGGGATCAATCAGCCGCCTTGGCGAGGCTACGCAAACCCTGGTGCGACGTCATGAAACGCCGTTCAGCCTGCGTCGGGGGTCTCGGGTTTGCCGAGCGGCCAAGTGCCGCGACAACCTCATCGATATCGAGAAAGCGGCGCGCCTTGCGGTCGTAGACGCCGGCCGTCGTCAGGATCAAAGCGGCCCTCTCGCCATTGTCGAGGACGAAGCGGTGCTTGCCGATGACCTGGCTGCCTTCCCAGGTTTCGATCGAGGACACCACTTCGAAGCGGCGCCACAGCCTGATCTCGCGCGCATAGACCGCCTGCAGCCCGCCCATCATCGGCGCCCAGCCGTTCTTGCGCGCCAGCGTGATCAGCCCGGCGCGGACGAACAAATCGATGCGGCCGAGGTCGGCCAGCATCATATAGCGCGCATTGTTGAGATGGATGTTGAAATCGATGTCGGTCGGCAGGCAGCGAAAGGCCAGCCGGCTTTCACCGCCCATCATATAGGGGCCACGGCTTCGCGCAGTGGCCAGCATGCGCGCCATGCGCGCCCAGACGTACATAGTCCTGCGTCAGGCGGCCTGCTTCACGTCGCCCTTCGCGTAGGGGTCGAAGCGCTGGTAGAAGGTTTCGCCCTTCTCGGCCATGTCGATGAGCAGCCTGGGCGCCTTGAATTCGGCGCCGTACTTCTTCTGCAGCCCCTTGGCGATCTTGACGAATTCCTTGGCGCCGATGCCGTCGATATAGGACAACGCGCCGCCCGTGTAGGGCGCGAAGCCGAAGGCCAGGATCGAGCCGACATCGGCCTCGCGCGGGTCGGTGACAATGCCCTCTTCCATCACCCGTGCGGCTTCCAGCGCGATGGTGACGAGCAACCGCTGCTGCAGTTCCTCATAGTCGACCTTCTCSGCCGCSAGCTGCGGATAGAGRTCCYTCARKCCCGGCCACAGCTTCTTCTTGGCCGGCTTKGCCGGATAGTCRTARAAGCCCTTGCCGTTCTTGCGRCCGAARCGGCCRTGKKYGTCGACCAKSGTGTTGATCARCGCYATCTGCTTSGGRTCGACRGCCTTGTCGCCGAGATCCCTGATGGTCTGCTTCATGATYTTCTGGGCRAGGTCGATSGCCGTYTCGTCGGTCAGMGCCAAGGGGCCAACCGGCATGCCGGCGGCCTTGGCCGCATTCTCGATCATCGGCGCCGGCACGCCTTCGATCAGCATCTTGTAGGCTTCCGACATGTAACGCAGCACGCAGCGGTTGACGTAGAAGCCGCGCGTGTCGTTGACGACGATCGGCGTCTTCTTGATGGCGCGCACGAAATCGATCGCGGTCGCCAGCGCCTTGTCGCCGGTCTTCTTGCCCAGAATGATCTCGACCAGCATCATCTTGTCGACCGGCGAGAAGAAATGGATGCCGATGAARTTCTTCGGCCGCGYCGAATTCTTGGCGAGACCGGTGATCGGGATGGTCGAGGTGTTCGAGGCGAAGATCGCCGATGACTTCAGCACGGCCTCCGCCTGTTCGGTTGCGGCCTTCTTGACGGCCGAATCCTCGAACACCGCCTCGACGACGAGGTCGCAGCCAGCGAGATCGGCGTAGTCTGATGTCGGCGTGATCAGCGACAGGAGCTTGTCCCGCTCCTCGGGCTTGGCGCGACCCTTCTTGACCTGATCCGAGACCAGGCTGTCGGAATGCGCCTTGCCCTTGCTGGCGGACTCGATATCGCGGTCGAGCAGCACCACCGGGATGCCGGCCTTGGCGGTGACATAGGCAATGCCGGCACCCATGAAGCCGGCGCCGAGAATGCCGATCTTCTTGAATTTGGTTTCCGGCACGCCGGCAGGGCGGCGTGCGCCCTTGTTCAGTTCCTGCAGCGATACGAACAGCGAGCGGATCATCGCCGCCGCTTCCTTGGTCTGCATGATCTCGGTGAAATAACGCTGCTCAATCCTGAGGCCGGTGTCGAACGGCACAAGCAGGCCTTCATAGACGGATTTCAGGATCGCGGCGGCGGCCGGATAGTTGCCATAGGTCTCGCGGCGTAGAATGGCGATTGCCGGCGGCCACAGATTGAAGCCGGCAGGCGAATAGATCTGGCCGCCGGGCAGCTTGAAGCCCTTCTCGTCCCAGGGCTGGACCGCTTTCAGACCATTTTTGATCATCGCCTTGGCGGTCTCGATCAGCTTGGCCGGTTCAGCAATCTCGTGGATAAGGCCCATGGCCTTCGCCTTCTGCGGCGACAGGTTCTGGCCTGAGGTCAGCATCTGCAGCGCCTGCTGCTGATCGGTCAGCCGTGGCACACGCTGGGTGCCGCCAGCGCCCGGGAAGATGCCGACCTTGACTTCCGGCAAGGCCATCTTGACCTTGTCGGAGTCAGCGGCGACACGGCCATGGCAGGCCAGCGACAATTCAAAGGCGCCGCCCATGCAGGTGCCGTTGATCGCCGACACCCAGGGCTTGCCCGATGTTTCGAGCTTGCGCCACAGGCCGCCCATGCGGCCGGCATTGTCGAACAGAAGTTTCGCCGCCTTCTCCGGATCCTTGGTCTTTTCTTTGGCGAACACGGTAAGCATCTTCTGCAGCATGGTSAGRTCGGCGCCRCCGGAGAAGCTGTCCTTGCCCGAGGTGATCACCGCACCCTTGATGCYGGCGTCGGCCACCACCTGGTCGATGATCTTGTCGAGCTCGTTCATCACCTCTTCGGTGAAGACGTTCATCGAGCGGTCGGGCATGTTCCAGGTGACCAGCGCGATGCCGTCAGCGTCGGTGTCGAGGGTGAAATTGGTGTAGGTCATCTAAACCTCCTTAGGCGGCGATAGCGTCAGCGACGGCCGCGACCACGGCATCGGTTGTTACGATTGAAGCGAATTCGCCATTGAGATTGGACAAGGTCATGTCGTGGACCGCCTCGGCGCTTTCCGGCCGGCCGTCGAACCCCACGCGATCGAAAGTGTAGCAGGCGTCGCGAACCAGTTGCGCGTCGAAGCCGAGATTTCCGGCCATACGCGTCGTCGTCTCGACGCAGTGATTGGTGGTGATGCCGGCAATCACTAGCGTCTGGTGACCAGCATCTCGCAACCGCTTTTCCAGATCGGTGCCGATGAAGGCCGAGTTGACATGTTTGACCAGCACCGGTTCACCGGACAGCTCACGTGTCTGCGGTATCGGCTGATACCCGCTGCGTTCCGGTCGCAGCGCGGAGCCCTTCTCGGTCGAGGCGTGGCGAATATGGAAGATCGCGAGGCCTCTGAGCCGAAACGCCTCCAGCAGACGGGCCATGTTGTCGACGGCGTCGGGATTGTTTCTCCGCTTCCCGGTGCGCTCCCATTCGACGAACGCCATCTGTACGTCGATGAGGATCAAGGCGGGGTTCGAGGACACGTCTCTAGACCCGTTCGATGATCGTTGCGGTGCCCATGCCGGCGCCGATGCACAACGTTACCAGCGCGGTGTTGAGGTCGCGGCGTTCGAGTTCGTCCAGCACCGTGCCGAAGATCATCGCGCCGGTCGCGCCGAGCGGATGGCCCATGGCGATGGCGCCGCCATTGACGTTGATCTTGTCGTGATCGATGTCGAAAGCCTGCATGTAGCGCAGCACCACCGAGGCGAAGGCCTCGTTGAGCTCGAACAGGTCGATGTCCGACAGCTTCATCTTGGCGCGCTTCAGAAGCTTCTCGGTGACATCGACCGGGCCGGTCAGCATCAGCACCGGCTCGGAGCCGATATTGGCAAAGGTGCGGATGCGCGCGCGCGGCTTGAGGCCCATGGCTTTCCCGGCCTTTTTCGAGCCGAGCAGCACGGCCGCGGCGCCATCGACGATGCCTGACGAATTGCCGGCGTGATGGACGTGGTTGACCTCTTCCACCTCGGGATGCTTCTGCACCGCGACAGCGTCGAAKCCACCCATTTCGCCCGGCATGATGAAGGACGGGTTGAGCGAGGCGAGCGACTGCATGTCGGTCGAAGGGCGCATGTGCTCGTCATGGTCGAGGATGGTCAGGCCGTTCTGGTCCTTGATCGGAATGACGGAGTTCTTGAAGCGACCGTCGGCCCAGGATTTTGCCGCCCGCTTCTGGCTCTCGACCGCATAGGCGTCGACGTCGTCACGGGAGAAACCGTATTTGGTGGCGATCAGGTCGGCGGAGATACCTTGCGGCACGAACCAGCCGGGCAGGCCGACCGAAGGGTCCATGAACCAGGCGCCACCCGAGGCACCCATGCCGACGCGCGACATCGATTCAACGCCACCGGCAATCACGATCTCGTCCGCGCCCTGCGCGATCTTGGCGGCGCCGAGATTGATGGCGTCGAGACCCGARGCGCAGAAGCGCGATATCTGCATGCCGGGCGCCTTGGTGTCGTAGCCGGCCTCRAAGGCWGCSGCGCGCGGAATGACCGAACCCGCCTCGCCAACCGGATCGACGCAACCGAAGATGATGTCGTCGACGTTGCCGGTATCCAGCCCATTGCGGTCGCGCAGCGCTTCGAGCGTCTTGGCGGCAAGCCGCACCGCCGGCACCTCGTGCAGCGATCCGTCCTTCTTGCCCTTGCCGCGCGGGGTGCGCACGGCATCGTAGACATAAGCTTCGGCCATTTCCTTGCTCCTTGGGTTTGCCTGATGTCGCTCTCAGAGAGAGCGGCCAATCAGCAATTTCATGATCTCGTTGGTGCCGCCGTAGATGCGCTGGACGCGAGCGTCGCGGAACATGCGGGCGATCGGATATTCATTCATGTAGCCATAGCCGCCATGCAATTGAAGGCATTCGTCGACGACTTTTCCCTGCAGGTCGCTGAGCCAGTATTTCGCCATCGACGCCGTCACCGGATCGAGGCCGCCATTGATGTGGCGGGTGACGCAGTCATTGTAGAAGACACGGCCGATGGTGGCTTCTGTCTTCAACTCGGCCAGCTTGAACTGGGTGTTCTGGAAATCGATGATCGCCTTGCCGAAGGCCTTGCGCTCCTTGACGTAGTCGATGGTCAGCGCCAGCGCCCGCTCGATCATGGCGATCGCCCCAGTGCCGATCTGCAGCCGCTCCTGCGGCAATTGCTGCATCAGCTGGATGAAGCCCTGCCCTTCCTCGTGGCCAAGCAGGTTGGAGGTCGGCACGCGCACGTCGTTGAAGAACAGTTCCGACGTGTCGTTGGCCTTGAGGCCGATCTTGTCGAGGTTACGGCCGCGCTCGAAACCTTCCACCTCGTCAGTCTCGACGACGATCAGCGAGGTGCCCTTGGCGCCCTTTTCCGGATCGGTCTTGGTGACGACGATGATGAGATTGGCCAGCTGGCCGTTGGTGATGAAGGTCTTGGAGCCGTTGATCTTGTACTGATTGCCGTCCTTCTGCGCCCGCGTCTTGACGCCCTGCAGGTCGGAGCCGGCGCCCGGTTCGGTCATGGCGATGGCTCCGATCAGCTCGCCGGTGGCGAGCTTCGGCAGCCACTTCTTCTTCTGTTCCTCGGAGCCGTAGTGGAGGACGTAAGGTGCGACGATCGAATTGTGCAGACCGATGCCAAAACCGTCGACACCAACATGGCCGATGGCTTCGATGATGGCGCTCTCATGCGCGAAGGTGCCGCCGGAGCCGCCATATTCCTCCGGCATCGAAGCGCAGAGCAGGCCGGCGGAACCTGCCTTCAGCCAGCTTTCGCGGTCGACCATCTCGTTCTTCTCGAACTCGTCGTAGCGCGGCGCGATCTCCTCCGACATGAAGCGGGTTGCCATGTCGTAGAGCATGCCGACCTCGTCCGCCGCCCAGGCGGGCTTCGGCAAAGAGAGCACTTCGGCTGGATTTGTCGCCACGATTTCCTCCACGTTCCGACATTGTGGGCCGGCGCTGCCGGCCCGCCGAACCTAGAACGCTTCAGCAGGCAGCGCCATCAGCGTGTCCGCACCACTCGAAATACGGGCGAGGTGCGCCGAGGTCTCCGGCATGATCCGCTCCATGAAGAAGCGCGCCGTCACCACCTTGTTGTCATAGAAGGACTGGGAGCCGTTGGCGCCGGTCTTGCCCTGCGCCGCCTTGGCCATCTGCGCCCACATGTAGCCCAGCGCCACAAGTCCGAAGAGGTGCATATAGTCGGTCGATGCGGCACCGGCATTGTCGGGCTTGGCCATGCCGTTCTGCACCAGCCACATGGTYGCCGCCTGCAGATCGTTGAGGCCCTTCTTCAAYCCCTTGGTGAACGGCGCCATCTTCTCGTCGGCGCGGTTYTCCTCGCAGAATTCGCCGACCTCCTTGAAGAAGGCCTGGATGGCGCGGCCGCCATTCAAGCCGAGCTTGCGGCCGACGAGGTCGAGCGCCTGGATGCCGTTGGCGCCTTCATAGATCATGGCGATGCGGGCATCGCGSACGAACTGGCTCATGCCGTGYTCTTCRATGTAGCCATGGCCGCCRAACACCTGCTGCGCCATSACGGCGTGATCAAAACCCTTGTCGGTGAGCACGCCCTTGACCACCGGCGTCATCAGGCCGGTGTAGTCGTCGGCCGCCTGGCGATCCTTGTCGTCGGCGGAGCGGTGGGCGATGTCGGACTTGATCGCCGTCCACAGCGCCAGCGCGCGGCCAGCCTCGTTGAAGGCCTTCATGGTCATCAGCGAGCGGCGGATGTCGGGATGGACGATGATCGGGTCGGCCTTCTTGTCCGGCGCCTTGGCGCCCGAGAGCGAGCGGCCCTGCAAGCGGTCCTTGGCGTAGGCGACGGCGTTCTGGTAGGCGATCTCCGACAGTGACAGGCCCTGCAGGCCGACGCCGAGCCGGGCCTCGTTCATCATCGTGAACATCGCCTTGAGGCCGCCATTGGCCTCGCCGAGCAGCGTGCCTTCGGCCTCGTCATAATTCATGACGCAGGTCGAATTGCCGTGGATGCCCATCTTCTCCTCGATCGAGCCGCAGGAGAGCGTGTTTCTTGTCCCCGGATTGCCCGATTGATCGAGCTTGAGCTTCGGCACGATGAACAGCGAAATGCCTTTGACGCCTTCCGGCGCGCCCTCGATGCGGGCCAGCACCAGATGGACGATGTTGTCCGACATGTCGTGCTCGCCGGCCGAGATGAAGATCTTCTGGCCCGAAATCCTGTAGGTGCCGTCGCCATTCGGCACCGCCTTGGTGCGCAGCAGGCCGAGATCGGTGCCGCAATGCGGCTCGGTCAGGTTCATGGTGCCGGTCCAGGAACCCTCGACCAGCTTCGGCAGCCATTTGGCCTTCTGCTCATCGGTGCCGTGGGTGATGATCGCCGCGATCGCGCCCTGCGTCAGGCCGGGATACATCATCAGCGACATGTTGGCCGAGACCATGTATTCGGCAACCGCCGTGTGCACGGCATAGGGCAAGCCCTGGCCGCCAAACTCGACCGGTGCCGCCAGCCCCATCCAGCCGCCCTCGCGATACTGGTCGAAGGCTTCCTTGAAGCCTTTCGGCGTCGTCACCGAGCCGTCTTCGTGACGGACGCATCCTTCCATGTCGCCGACGCGGTTCAGCGGATGCATGACGTTTTCGGCGAGCTTGGCGCCTTCGGCGAGGATCGCCTCCAGCACGTCGGGCGTGGCGTCGGCAAATCCGGGAAGGTTGGAATAGCGCTGATAGCCCAGCACCTCGTTGAGCACGAACAGCGTATCMTGGACCGGAGCCCTGTATGTTGGCATGCTTTTTCTCCACCCTGCGGACCTTGTCCGACAGCCCCCGAATTCATGTCAGGGCAGCATGCGGACCCGTGTTGAAGTCGGGATAGCAAAAATTGACGTTTGCGTAAACGTCAATTTTTTCGATGCGACAAGATTTCCGCCCCGCCCATGCTTGAGGAGCCTATCGGCGCAACTTCGTGCAGGCCAGCGCCAAGGGATCAATTGGGCAGATGAAGGACAACGAAAAAGCCGCGCGGCAAAGCCACGCGGCTTAGATAGTCAGAAATCCGACAGAGTCGGAACCGGCAGTTTAGCTCGCGACGCTCGCCTGCGGTGCCGAGCGCTCGGTCAACATCTGGCGCACCGCCGACATCGAGCCGGAGAGCTCGTTGATGGCGTCGTCGATCAGCGCCCGCTGCTTCTGCAGGCGGGCAAGCTGCTTCTCCGACTTGTCCAGCGCCAGCCGCAGCTGCTTGGTGTTGGAGCCGGTCGGATCGTAGAGATCCATCATCTGCTTGACGTCGCGCAGCGAGAACCCGACCTTGCGGCCGAGCAGGATGAGCTTAAGCCGAGCCTTGTCGCGGCGCGTGTAGAGACGGGTCGAACCGTCGCGCTGCGGGTTGAGCAGGCCCTTGTCTTCGTAGAAACGCAGCGTGCGCAGCGTCACACCGTATTTCTTGGCCATTTCGCCGATGCGGACGAGATCCTCGCCGGCTTCGATAGATGCATTATTGGTATTGGCCGCGGTCTCGCCGGCCGAGATAAGCTTCATGGTCACTGGCTTTCCCCGTCTGGTGGCGTCGCGGTCCTGGACCATGCGTCGCCTGACTGGAAGCGGGGGCGTGCTTCCGGCCGTGGTTTCGACAAACAAAATCGCAAACAGCACACTCAAATGCGCCTTTTACGTTTACGTCAATTCTATACCGATAGCCGCCTCATGACGCAAGGGGCGTTCTGAGAAGGTGCTTTATGCCGCAGCGCGGACGGCGAAGCCAACTTCCTTGCAACTTCTTAAGCTTGGTTAACGCGTTGTTTACCACGTTGGGGGAAATGTGGGCGCGTCGGCTACCCGTGTTTATCCTGTATCGAATTTTTCACGGTTTTTCGGAGCGCGGGTGAAACCCCCGGGAAGCTTGTCTTCCACCGTGGCAGCGCGGTCGCCTTCGTTCCGGCAGGGACTTGGGGAGCTGGTCGCAAGCCGGCCAATCTGAAAGACGGACGCACCGATGAACAGCAAGCGGTCCTATCTCGATACACTCAACGCCGGCAGGCAGCGCAGGCCGCAGACCACGCTCGAGCAACTGAACCGCTCGCTGGAGACGCTGGAACAGCGACTGGGGCAGACCCGCGAGGAGGTGACGGCACGTCCGGCTCCGCGCCAATACGGCGCCGACCCGCGCTATCCAGCCACCGATCCGCGCTCTCCCGCGGAGCCACGTTATCCCGCCACGCAACCAACCGCCCAGCAGCGCTGGTACGAGGACCCGCAGCCGGCGCCGCGCCCACAGAACCCGGCGCCCGCTCCCGGCTTCGACCAGAACTACCAGGCCATCGCCCGCGACATCGACCGCGTGCGCGGCCAGGAAGACAGCGTCGCCATGGTTGGCAAGATCGCCGGCGAACTGCGCGGCATGCGCGAGGAGCTGCGCCACCAGATGACGGCAGGCCTGCAACGCGAATTCGACGCGCTGCGCAAGGATATTGATCGCGCCTTCCAGGCGAACGCCAAGCCCGGCGCGGCAGGCAAGGGCAGCGCCGAACTCGGCGTCGAATTCGAACGGCTTTCCGGCGCCATCAAAACGCTGTCGGAGAAGAGCGACGACAGAAGCGTCAACCTGCTGCGGCTGGAGCTCGAGCAGGTCAAGGCCGCGCTCGACACGCTGGCGCGCGAGGAGAGCGTGCAGAAGGTCGACCGCCGCTGGGACGACTTCGACCGCCGCTGGACGGCTTTCGAAGACCGCGTCGACGCCGACCAGCGCAAACGTTCCGACGATCCCGCCCTTGCGGCGCTGACCGACCGGCTGGAGCAGATCAGCAACGCTGTCAACAATCTGCCGGAATCGCTGTCGCTGCGCTCGCTCGAGGAAAAGGTCCGTACGCTCGCCGGCGCCGTCGAACACTTCGCGGGCCAGCAGGACAATCGCGGCAGCGACACGCTTGCCATGATCGACGAGCGGCTGGACGAGATTTCCCGCGCCATCGTTGCCTCGACCGTCGCGGCACAGGCCAATTCGGTCGACCACGAAGCCTTTGAACGCATCGAGAAGCGGATCGACTCGCTCGCCCGGCAGATCGAGGAAGTGGCGCAGGACCACCCCGGCAACGCGGTCATGGATCGCCTGGGCACGCTGTCGAGCCGGGTCGACGAACTCGCCGGTCGCGCCAATTTGCCCGAACAGGCAATGGAACGGCTGGCCAAGCAGATCACGCTGATCGCCGACAAGATCGACCAGGCGCCGGCCATGCCCGATGCCGACTATATCTTCCAGGGGCTTGAGCAGCGCTTCGACGTGCTGTCCAGCATGATGGAGCGACGCCAGGGCGACGCCATCGAACAGGGCAACATGCTGTTTCGCGATCTCGAGCGCCGCCTGGACGAAGTTGCCGACCGGCTCGATCAGCGCATCGCGCCGCAAGTCGACAGCGCCGGCATCATGGAAGCCATCGATGCCCGCTTCACCGCACTCGCCACGCGTATGGAGACGCGCGCTCCCGATCCTGCTGGCGAAGCAGCGATCCGTGGACTGGAAAGCCGGCTCGAGGACATTTCCAGCCGGCTCGACGCATCGGCGGCCCAGGTGGCCGGCATCGATCCGGCGCTGATCCGCAGCCTGGAGGCGCAAGTCGCCGGCCTGTCCGCCCATCTTTCCAGGCCGAGCACGCCGCTGCCGGAATTCGAAGACATCAGCCCGCGCCTCAACGATATCGAGAAGACACTGGCCGGGACCCGCGATTCCATCCTCGGCGCGGCACGCGAGGCGGCCGAGAACGCGGTGCGTTCGCTGGCTGGATCGAACGCCAACGCGTCAGCAGTTTCCGGGCTCGCCCAGGATCTGAAGACGCTGGAAACGCTGACGCGGCGTTCCGACGAGCGCAATTCGCGAACTTTCGAGGCCATCCACGACACGTTGCTCAAGATCGTCGACAGGCTGGGGTCGCTGGAGACCAGCGAACCGTCCGAGGCGGTAAGCGAGCTTCTGGACACCCGCCAGGACGAGGCGGTCGGCAAGCGCCGTACACGGACCGCCAAGATGGCTGTCGAGGCGCCGTCCCTGGATATCGACGAGCCGATGCCGCTGACCGGAGACATGGCCGATCTGGACGGCCGCGCCGCTGCGATATTGGGCAACGAGCCGGGGCCGCGTGGCGATTTCGGTACGCGTAGCGACCTGGGCACGCGCAGCGACCCGCGTGGTGACTTGGGCACTCGCTCGCCGGCGGAAGCCGCCGCTGCCGCCGCCATCGCCGCACTCGGTTCCGACACCATTGCCGAGAAAGACCAGCCGGCAGGCCGCAAGTCGATGTTCGGCGGGCTGGCACGCGCTTTCAAGGGCAAGAAGGCGGCGGACGTTCCGCCGCTGGCCGGCTCGGCGCCAAGCGCCGACATACCGAGTGTCGATCTCGACGAGCCGCTCGATCCGAAAGTGGCCAACCGACCGCTGGAGCCCGGCTCGGGCGCGCCCGACCTGAATGCGATCATGAAGCGGGTGCGCGACGAGCGTGGTCAGCCGGCAAAGCTCAGCGAAAGCGACGCCGCCAAATCGGACTTCATCGCTGCCGCGCGGCGCGCGGCGCAGGCTGCCGCAGCAGAGGCCGACGCCTTGAAGCGCCAGTCGACGGTGAAAGGGCCAGTGAAAGCACTCAGGATCGGCGACCTGCTCAAGGCGCGGCGCAAGCCGATCCTGATGGCGGCGGCGGCGATCATGCTGGCGCTTGCCGGCCTGCAGCTCGGCAAGGCGTTCCTCTCGGATCCGGCCCAGGTGGCCAGCAACGACGCGGCACCAATCGTTGCCGCGCAGCCGGTGCAAACTGCATCCGTCGACACGGCTAGCCCGCCGAAGGCGGAAACTCAGCCTGCAGCGACGGACAGCGCACCGGCCCGTGCCGTCAGGCAGGCCGAACAGTCGGTGCCGGCAAGCAAGGACGAGATGGCGGCGCAGCCCGTTATGGCCATGCCTTCGGACACGGATGCAATGGCGAATACGGCGCCGGTAGCAGGGCCCACAGCGGCGCCTGCGGCTTCGGCCACCTCTTCCGGCCCGAGCACCACTGCCTCCGATGCGACCGCTTCGGTCGCTCCGGCGCCAGCCGCGCCCATTGCTACGACCCCGATGGATGCGACGGCTTCAGAGCCGGCCGCTGTCACCGGCGGTGCACAAGCGACGGATGCGGATGCCAAGCCGGTTGTGGCCGCGCCAACAGCTGCCAACGATGCCACCGCCAAGGACACCACCGGCGCGGTTGCACCGGCGGATGCGCCGGCAGCGGCCGCCACGGCCAAGTTCGACATTCCGGCCGACGCCGGYCCGGCCGCRCTGCGCGAYGCSGCYGCCGGYGGCGACGCCAAGGCGCTGTTCGAGATCGGYTCGCGCTAYGCCGARTCGCGCGGSGTCAAGGAAGACATGGCGGCRGCMGCCAAATGGTACGAGAAATCGGCMGARCTCGGCTTCGCGCCGGCCGAATACCGCATCGGCAATTTCTACGAGAAGGGCATCGGCGTCGCACGCGACATCAAGAAGTCGAAGACCTGGTACCAGCTCGCCGCCGAACAGGGCAACGCCAGCGCCATGCACAATCTGGCCGTGCTGTTCGCCATGGCCGCSGACGGCGTSACCGACAATGAATCGGCSGCGCACTGGTTCCAGGMRGCCGCCGACSTCGGCGTCAAGGACAGCCAGTTCAATCTCGGCATCCTSGCSGCCAAGGGCGTYGGCATGAAGCAGAACCTCGAGGAATCCTACAAATGGTTCGCGCTCGTCGCCAAGACCGGCGACAAGGATGCGGCCGCCAAGCGCGACGAGATTGCCAACGCGCTGCGGCCCGAGCAGCTCGAGCGGGCTCGTGCCGCGACCGAATTGTGGAAGGCCAAGCCGCTCAATGCGGCGACCAATTCGGCCGACATTCCCGAATCCTGGCAGGAAGGCACGCCGCAGACGACCGCCGGCATCGATATGAAGAAGGCGGTCAAGAACATCCAGCTCATCCTCAACAAGAACGGCTATGATGCCGGCGGCGCCGATGGCGTCATGGGCGAGAAGACCAAGAACGCGATCATCGCTTTCCAGACCGACAACAAGCTGCCGGCGACCGGCGCCGTCGATGAAAAACTGGTCCGGGCGCTGCTGGCGCGCAAATAACAGAGAAGCGTCGTTTCCACGACGCTCTTGCCACACATTTGCCTGTTAACTGATTGAGATATTTTTTGTTTCGGCGCGGCGACGGGGTTTGGCCCCGCCGCCGCGTCGGCGCAAGGAAAAATTGGCTTTTCGGTGCGAGACTGCCGACAACGGCTGTATTCGCCGACAGGCAAACTGATCGAGACTGACGGGTGGGCATCTATCTCCCGATTGCGGAAATTTCCGTCAACGTCTTCGTGCTGCTGGCCATGGGTGCGGCGGTGGGCTTCCTGTCGGGCATGTTCGGCGTCGGCGGCGGCTTCCTCATCACACCGCTCCTGATCTTCTACAACATCCCCCCGGCGATCGCGGTTGCCACCGGCGCCAACCAGGTCATCGCCTCTTCCGTCTCCGGCGTGCTTTCGCACATGAAGCGCGGCACCCTCGACTTCAAGCTCGGCGGGGTGCTTCTGGCCGGCGGCATCGTCGGCTCCACCGCCGGCATCTATGTCTTCGCCTTCCTGCGCAGGCTCGGCCAGCTCGACCTGTTCATCTCGCTGCTTTATGTCGTGCTGCTCGGCACGGTCGGYGGCCTSATGCTGGTCGAAAGCRTCAATGCGCTGCGYGCCACACGCAGTGGCGCCGCCCCTGTGCTGAAGAARTCCGGCCAGCACAACTGGATCCACCGGCTGCCGCTGAAGATGCGCTTCAGGGCSTCAAAACTGTTCGTCAGYGTCATTCCGGTGCTGGGSCTYGGCGCCGGYATCGGCTTCCTGTCGTCGATCATGGGCGTCGGCGGCGGCTTCATCATGGTGCCGGCGCTGATCTACCTGCTCAAGGTGCCGACCAATGTCGTTATCGGCACGTCGCTGTTCCAGATCATCTTCACGTCCGCCTACACCACGCTGGTGCACGCCACCACCAACCAGACGGTCGATGTCGTGCTGGCCTTCATTTTGATGGCGGGTGGCGTGGCCGGCGCGCAATATGGCGCCAAGGCCGGCCAGAGGCTGCGCGGCGAGCAGCTCAGGGCATTGCTGGCCTTGCTGGTGCTGGCTGTAGCGATCAGACTTGCCATCGATCTTTTCGTCACCCCGCCCAATCTCTATTCGCTGTCTGCCTTGGGCCTCAACTGATGACGGGCCGCAAAGCGTTCGCAACCGCCATTTTCCTGTCACTGCTGGCGGTCGTCGTACCCGCCAAGGCACAGACGCCGCTGCCGGAAGGCATCCAGATCGGGCTCTCCACCGATAATGTGTCGATCACCGCCGGCTTTTCCGGTGCCGACCTGACCATTTTCGGCTCGCTGGAAAATCCCGACCCGCTGGTCGCCCGCCAGGGCCGCTACGACGTCATCGTCGTGCTCGAAGGGCCACCCAAGCCGGTGGTGGTGCGGCGCAAGGACCGGGTGCTCGGCGTCTGGGTCAATCTCGATTCCGAAACATTCGAGAACGTGCCGATGTCCTATTCGGTGGCGACGACGCGGCCGCTGCAGGACATCACCGAACCGAACAGCTACAAGCAGCTGTCGCTCGGCGCCTCCAACCTCTACATGCAGCCGGCTGACGCTGGTGACAGCCCGGCGACGATCGAGGAGTTCACTACCGCCTTGCGCGAACGCAAGGCCGCCACCGGCCTCTACAGCGAGAATGTCGGCGGCGTGCAGTTCCTGTCGCAGAACCTTTTCCGCGCCACTGTCAGGCTGGCGCCCAATGTGCCAGTTGGCACCCACAAAGCCCGCGCGTTCCTGTTCAAGAGCGGCCTGTTCATCAAGGAGAGTTCAGCCCAGCTCGAAATCCGCAAATCCGGTTTCGAACAGTCGATCTTCCGGGTCGCCCACAACTACTCCTTCCTCTATGGCGTCTTCGCCATATCGCTGGCCATGCTGACGGGCTGGCTCGGCAGGCTGATCTTCCGCAAGGACTGAGGCGTCCAAAAGGGGTTTCCCTTTTCCACGTCATGCGATAGACCGCACCTCCCCGCCCAACGGGCAAGCACGCACAATTCAATTCGGCAGAGCGGTCCGGTCGCCCGAAACCGCAGCGCACGCTTCTTCCGCGAGCGCCGATCCGCTGCCTGGCGCCAATGAGGAGGCTGCTTTGCGACCAGCATTCGCCGGTATCGATTTCGGCACTTCGAACTCCACGGTCGGCGTGGTCCGCAACGGGCAACCCCACCTCGTCGCGCTTGAGGACGGCCAGGTCACGCTGCCCAGTGCGGTATTCTTCAACTTCGAGGATGGCCGCATCTGTTTTGGCCGCCAGGCCATCGCCAACTACACGGACAGCGTGGAAGGCCGGCTGATGCGTTCGCTGAAGAGCGTGCTCGGCAGTTCGCTKGCSCATGAAAAGACGCGCATCAAGGCGCGCTCGATCGGCTTCATGGAGATCATCGGCCTGTTCCTCGGGCATCTCAGGAAAAGGCTGGAGGAGGATGGCGGCGATCTGGTCGAGACCGTGGTGCTCGGCCGCCCGGTGCAGTTCGTCGATGACGATGCGCAAGCCGACGCCAACGCACAGAGCGACCTGGAAAAGGCCGCGCATGCCCAGGGTTTCAAGCATATCGCCTTCCAGTTCGAGCCGATCGCCGCGGCGCTCGACTATGAGCAGAGGGTGACGCGCGAGGAGCTGGCGCTGATCATCGACATGGGCGGCGGCACGTCTGACTTTTCGGTCGTGCGCGTCTCGCCGGAGCGTGTCCGATCCCTGGACCGCAAGGACGACATCCTCGCCAGCCGGGGTGTCCATATCGGCGGCACCGATTTCGACCGGCTGCTCAGCATCGCCCATGTGATGCCGCAGCTCGGCTATCTGACCCCGACCAAGGACGGCAAGCGCAATCTGCCGGCCAGCTATTTCATCGATCTCGCGACATGGCAGCGCATCAACCTGGTCTACACCGCCAAGGCGATGACGCATCTGCGCCAGATCCGCTACGAGGCCGCGCGCGCCGATCTCGTCGATCGCTTCATCCACATCGTCGAGCATCGCTATGGGCACGCGCTAGCGGCATTGGTCGAAAGGGCCAAGATCGAGCTGACCGACCAATCATCGGCCGAAGTCGCGGTGAGGCTATCTGACGTAGCGTTCGCTGCCGGGATCACGCGCGACGGGTTGGACGCCACCATCGCCAGGGACATCGAACGGGTCACCGCAACGGTGGCTGAGACCATCCGTGACGCACAGGTCAAGCCGTCCGACATCACCGCGGTGTTCCTGACCGGCGGTTCGACCGCGATTCCGCTGGCCAGACAAAAAATCCTGTCGCTGGTGCCGCAGGCTTCCGTCATCGACGGCGACATGTTCGGCTCGGTCGGGCTTGGCCTGGCGCTGGATGCCCAGCGGAAGTTCGGCTGAAGCACCAGCGGACCTGTCAAAGAGTACATAAGCCGCGCCTCTCGCAAAAATTAAACCCAATCCCGCTAGTAAGTTTAGATTGTTCTGCTCACAATCCTGCGACGTTGCAGCTGGTATTTGGAGGGTGGTGAGATGACACAGGATGAGCAATGGCCGCCGGACAATCTTATCGATATGATGATGCAGTTGAGCGATGGAGACATCTCTGTTCTTGTTGGCGCGGTGACGCATCGCGCTTCAATGTCAACATGGGTTGGCAGCCGCAATCACGCATTCTGGCGTGAACTTGCAAAGCTCGGGTTGCTGAAAGAAGACCCCCCCATTCCCATCGAGGAACTCGCAGATGCGCGTAACTTCTCTGTAGTCAAAGATAGCGTGCCACGTCTTGAAAAATTGCTGGCCGTATTCCGCAAACGGATCATCTACGTCAAGATGATGCGCTTTTTTGAGACGGAGTGCGAACCATTTTCGAGGAAGGTCGTTGAGAGCGTCAAGGATGCTGGAGGCGGCACTGCGGACATCATAATCTTGATGGGCGTCATCCTCTCTTCTGTTCTATCGAAGAGTTTCCCGCAGCAAGATTGCGAACAGGTGATCCAAGCCGTGGCAGACCTTGCCAGGAAACGTTTGGCTAAGAACAACTCTTAGAAGGGTCCCTGTCGCGCAGCAAACGCCACGACGCCAAGGAAATTCAGGAATGGCGTGCAGCGGATTTTCCTTGAATTGCTCTATCCCGTCGGAGACGCATCCGCATTGCCCGTCAAATGCACCTTGAGCGCCATCTGGGCCAAGCTTGCCTGGCGATCGCGGTGCGTGATCATGGCGAAATCGCGCTTCGGCAGTTCGATCGGCACGGACCGCAGGCTACCTTCGGCGACGGCGCGCCCGACGACGAGTTCCGAAATGATGGTGGCGCCGGCACCCGCCTCGACCGCCTGGCGAACCGCCTCGTTGCTGGGCAGCACCAGGAACACCTGCAAATCGGCAAGCGAAATCCCCTCACGCCGCGCCAGATCCTCCAGCACCTCGCGCGTGCCCGAACCGCCTTCGCGGATGATCCAGCGCAGGCCCTTGATATCGGGACGGCCCGGCGCGATTTCAGCGATCTCGGGATGGGAACTGGCAACGACCAGCATCAGCCGGTCGGTGTCGACCTTGGCACGGCGTAATATGTCGGACTCGGTGCGACCCTCGACCAGGCCGAGATCGGCGGTTCCATCCAGCACGCTGGCCTCGACCTGCCTTGTGTTGCCGATGCTGACGCTCAGCCGCACCGCGGGGTAGGCCTCGTGGAAGGACGCCAGCCGGCGCGGCAGCCAGTAACTGGCGATGGTCAGGCTGGCAGCGATGGAGAGGCTGCCGGCGACCGTCTGGGAGACATGTTCCAGCACATTGCGGGCGGCGGCGGCTCGCTCGAGCACGGCCTTGGCCTCCGGCAGGAACCGATGGCCGGTCTGGGCAAGCTCGATATTGCGGCCGACGCGGTTGAACAAATGGACGCCGTGCTGCTCTTCAAGCGCGCGGATGGCGGCCGATGCCGCCGACTGGGAGATGCCGAGCAGCTCCGCCGCCTTGGTCATGTGGCCGCGCTCGGCGACGGCGACGAAAATGCGCAACTGGTCCAGGGTCATGACGACATTAAGAACCAATATCGATCGAATTTACAAGAACAACTGATTAGACGGATCGATAGCTTTATTCTACATTTTCGAGCGAAGTTAGAAAAAATTCGCCAGTGGATGGCTTGGAATAAAATGATCGGGCGGTTCAAGTCCCTGCTTGCGCATTGGACCCGCGGCATCCGGCGACGGCTGGCCGGCGATCGCTATCACCCGGAAGAGCATTACATGCGCGGCCCCGGGCCGAAGACGCGAGCCAAATCCGTCGGCCGCGCGGGCAACACCGGCTCATGATGCACCGACCGGCGCGCGGCGCGAATTCGGCACCATCGCAACGCCCGCTTGCCGACACACGCGCGCCCGATGAGGGCGACGGCGTCGACACCTCGCCAAGCGTTTCCGACAGCATCGCCAAGACCACCTGCTACATGTGCGCCTGCCGCTGCGGCATCGACGTGCACATCAAGGATGGCAAGGTCCGCTACATCAACGGCAACAAGGACCATCCGGTCAATCGCGGCGTGATCTGCGGCAAGGGCAGTTCCGGCATCATGCAGCACTACAGCCCGGCCCGGCTGAAGAAGCCCTTGCTGCGCACCGGCCCGCGCGGCTCGGGAGAATTCCGCGAGATCGAGTGGGAAGAGTCGTTCGCGATCGCCACCGAACGGCTCTCTGCCATCCGCCGGACCGATCCSARRAAACTCGCCTTCTTCACCGGGCGCGACCAGTCGCAGTCKCTSACCGGCTGGTGGGCGAGCCAGTTCGGCACGCCSAACTTCGCCGCCCATGGCGGCTTCTGTTCGGTCAACATGGCAGCCGGCGGGCTCTATTCGATCGGCGGTTCGTTCTGGGAGTTCGGCGAGCCCGACTGGGACAACACAAGATACTTCATGCTGTTCGGCGTCGCCGAGGACCATGATTCCAACCCGATCAAGATCGGGCTGGGCAAACTCAAGGCACGCGGCGCCAAGGTGGTGTCGATCAATCCRTGCCGCACCGGCTACAATGCCATTGCCGACGACTGGATCGGCATCCGGCCAGGCACCGACGGCCTGTTTGTCTTCGCSCTCATCCACGAGTTGCTGAAGGCCGGCCGCGTCGATCTCGACTATTTGCTCCGCTACACCAACGCCCATGTCCTCGTCGTGCAGGAGCCCGGCGCCTCCGACGATGGGCTGTTCGTGCGCGACACCGATGGCAATCCGCTGGCCTGGGACAGGGTGGCGAAAACCTCCGTCAAGGCAGATGACCCGGAAGCGAAACCGGCGCTGACCGGCAGCTTCGAAGTCGGCGGCCGCCGCTGCACGCCGGTGTTCCAGCTGATCGCCGACCGCTACCTGGACGACAGCTACGCGCCGGATGCGGTCGCGGAGCGCTGCGGCATTGCCGCCGATACGATCCGCCGGATCGCCGCCGAACTTGCCCATGTCGCCTTCGAACAGACGATCGAACTGCCTATCGCCTGGACCGACTGGGCCGGGCGCCGGCACGAGACGATCAAGGGCCGGCCGGTTTCGATGCATGCCATGCGCGGCATCTCAGCCCATTCGAACGGCTTTCACACCTGCCGCGCCATCCATCTGCTGCAAGTGCTTCTGGGCACGGTGGATGTCCCCGGCGGCTTTCGCTTCAAGCCGCCCTACCCCAGATCGGCGCCGCCGGGCCCGAAACCCTCCGGCAAGAGCGTCAAGCCGATGACGCCGTTGGACGGCATGCCGCTCGGCTTCGTCTGCGGGCCTGACGATCTGCTGGTTGATGAAGCCGGAACGCCGACCCGCATCGACAAGGCCTATTCCTGGGACGCGCCGCTGGCCGCCCATGGCCTGATGCACACCGTCATCCGCAATGCCTGGGCGGGCGATCCGTACCCGATCGACACGCTGATGATGTACATGTCGAACATGGCCTGGAATTCCTCGATGAACACCGTCGAGACCATTGCCATGCTGACTGACCATGACGAGGCCGGTAATTACAAGATCCCCTTCATCATCTATTCCGACGCCTATTATTCCGAGACCGTGCCGTTCGCCGATCTCGTGCTGCCCGACACCACCTATCTCGAACGGCATGACTGCATCAGCCTGCTCGACCGGCCGATCAGCCATGCCGACGGGCCGGGCGACGCCATCCGCCATCCCGTCGTCGAACCGGACCGCGACGTCAGGCCGTTCCAGTCGGTGCTGATCGAACTCGGCGCACGGCTTGGCCTGCCCGGCTTCGTCGATGACGACGGATCGACCAGGTATGCCGACTATGCCGATTACATCGTCAATCATGAGCGCACGCCGGGCATCGGCCCGCTGGCCGGCTGGCGCGGCAAGGATGGGACGGCGATCGGCAAGGGCGAGGCCAACCCGGACCAGTTGCAGCGCTACATCGACAATGGTGGCTTCTGGCACCACGACTTCGCCGATGACCAGCGCTACTACAAGATGGCCAACCGCTCCTATCTCGACTTCGCCGAGAGCATGGGCTTCACCCCCAAGGCGGAACCGATCGTCTTCCAGCTCTACTCCGAGCCATTGCAGCGCTTTCGCCTCGCAGCGCGCGGCCATGGCCGGGTGGTGCCACCCGAGAGCGAACGCCAGCGCATCGAGACCTATATGGACCCGCTGCCGTTTTGGTACATGCCGTTCGAGGAAGCGGTGGTCGACCTCGAAAAATATCCGCTGCATGCGCTGACACAGCGGCCGATGCACATGTACCATTCCTGGGGTTCGCAGAATGCGTGGCTGCGGCAGATCACCAGCCAGAACCGGCTGTTCGTGCATCACCGGACCGGCGCCAGCCTCGGTCTGGTAGACGACGACTGGGTGTGGATCGAGAGCATCAATGGCCGGGTGAAGGGGCAGATCAAGCTGATCGACGGGGTGAACGAAAGCACGGTCTGGACCTGGAACGCGATCGGCAAAAGGCGCGGCAGCTGGGGCCTGAAGGACGATGCCGCCGAGAGCAATCGCGGCTTCCTGCTCAACCACATCATCGGCGACCAGACCTCGGCCGACGCGCAGGGCAAACGCTATTCGAACTCCGATCCGGTGACCGGCCAGGCGGCATGGTTCGATTTGCGCGTGCGCATCGTCAAATGCGCAGATGAGGAAGCCGGCTTCACAGAGCCGCAATTCGAGCGTTTCCAGCAGCCGCCGCATTTCGAGCCAGCGCCCGACACGCTCCGTTTCGGTGCCGAGTTTCGGCGAGCAAGAGAGGCGGCCGAATGACCTGCCTGCCAAGTCAAACCGGCAAAAAGCTCGGCCTCGTCATCGATCTCGACACCTGCGTCGGCTGCCAGGCCTGCGTCACCGCCTGCAAGGAATGGAACACTGGCGGCCACATGGCGCCGTTGACCGACATCGACCCCTATGGCGGCCATGTCGACGGCGTCTGGTTCAACCGCGTGCACAGCTATGAGCATACCACCGAGATGGGCGGTCGAACGGTGAACTTCCCGCGCTCTTGCCTGCATTGCGAGACGCCGGCCTGTGTCACCGTCTGCCCGACCGGCGCCTCCTACAAAAGGGCGTCGGACGGCATCGTGCTGATCGACGAGGACAAGTGCATCGGCTGCAAATTGTGCAGCTGGGCCTGCCCCTATGGTGCGCGCGAGTTCGACAGTGATGTCGGCGTGATGAAGAAATGCACGCTCTGCGTCGACCGCATCTACAATGACAATCTGGCCGAGGAAGACCGCGTGCCGGCCTGCGTCGCCGCCTGCCCGACAAGCGCCCGGCATTTCGGTGACCTCGGCGATCCGCAGTCTGCCGTCTCGCAACTGGTGGCGGAGCGTGGCGGCGTCGACCTGATGCCGGAACTCGGCTACCACCCGACCAACAAATATCTGCCGCCGCGCGCCCATACGCAACGCGCCGCATCGGTGCCGGCGAAGGCGCTGGAGCCGGTGCGGGCCGAAGGCGGCTTCCTCGGCTGGGTAGACCGCATGCTTTCGAACTAGCCCATGCATCCCGCCTTCTCCGTCGTCTTCTTCACCACCGCCACCGGCGCCGGCTATGGTCTGCTGGCGCTGCTTGGCGTGCTCGGCGGGTTCGAGATCATCCCCCCCGATTTCTGGCTGGGTCTCGTCGGCCTGGGGCTGGCGCTCAGCCTGATCGCCGCAGGCCTGTTGTCCTCTACCGGCCATCTCGGTCGGCCGGAACGAGCCTGGCGGGCTTTCTCGCAGTGGCGCAGCTCGTGGCTGTCGCGTGAAGGCGTTGCTTCGGTCGCTACCTTCATCCCGGCGGGGCTGTTCGGCATCGGCTGGGTGTTTTTCGGCCGCACAGGCGCCTGGGTGGCCATCGCCGGGTTGCTGGCGGCTATGAGCGCGGTCGTCACCGTCTGCACCACCGGCATGATCTACGCGTCACTGAAGCCAATCGCCCAGTGGCACAGCCGCTTCACGCTACCGGCCTACCTCATATTCTCGGCGATGACCGGCAGCGTGCTCCTGAACGCGCTGCTGCAGGGTTTTGGCCTCGGCTCCAATATGCTGCTAGCGGTTTGCGTGCTGCTGACCTTGCTCGGCTGGGGCTGGAAACTGGCGACATGGCGCCACAACGACCGGCTCGAGATCCCAACCACCGCCAACACGGCTACAGGCTTGGCCGGCGGCACGGTGCGGTCGCTGGAATGGCCGCATACCGAGGAAAACTACCTGCTCAAGGAAATGGGCTTTCGCATCGCGCGCAAGCACAGCGCACGCCTGCGCCAGATCACACAGGCCCTGGCCTTCGCCCTGCCCGTCCTGCTTCTCGCCGCGACATTCGCCTTGCCCTGGCCCTTTGCGGCGGTGCCTTCGGTGCTCGCCGCGATCGTCCAGTTCGCCGGCATGCTGGTCGAGCGCTGGCTGTTCTTCGCCGAGGCGAAGCACACGGTTACACTGTACTACGGACGTTGAGGTCAGCCCGGCCGCAGCATCGAGCGGGAGATGGCGAAGATGCGCTCGGCGCCAAGCATATAGGCCATCAGCGATTCCAGACGGAACAGCCCGGCATAGGCGCGGTCAAGGACGTTGAGCGAACCGGTATAGGCGCCGAAGGCCGGCATGATCATTCGGCCGCCATCGCCGGCGAAGCACCGCCGCCGCACCGAACGGCCGCGCTGGACGATGCGAGCACAGGGATGCAGGTGGCCTGCGATCTCGCCTTCGATGCGCACCTYGGATGGCTCATGCCGGAACAGCAGCGAACCGATAGCTAGTTCCCGTACGGTTTCGCCGGGCAGATCGGCCGGCGCTTCCGGGTCATGGTTGCCGGCGACCCAGAACCAGTCGCGGCCCGCCATCAGCGCTTCCAGCCGCTCGCGAAAACTCGCATGCATGCGCTCGGCACCACCGCCGTCGTGAAAACTGTCGCCCAGGCTGATGACGATCGATGGCTGATAGTCCGAGATCACCGCTTGCAGCCGCAGCAAGGTCGCGCCGGTGTCGTAGGGTGGGATCAGCGTGCCGCGCCTTGCCAGCGACGAGCCTTTTTCCAGATGCAGGTCGGATACCGCCAGAAGCCTGAGCTCCGGAAAATAGAGCACGCCGCGCGGATCGCAGACCGCACGTTCGCCGGCGATGCCGACAAGATCGGCCTCACCAATCAGCGATGTGCGCGCCAGCGAAAAATTCATTCCTCTACCATTCCCGGCCCCATAGCCTCCTCGACCAGTGTCGCCGCGTCCATCAGGAGTGTTTCATCGGCTTCGCCATTGACCGGCATCTTGCCGATCTCGAGCATGATGGGCACGGCAAGTGGCGAAATCTGCTCGAGATTCTTATGCATGATTCGACCCTGGATGCGCGAGAGCATGTCGGCAAGTCTGCTGACATCGAGCAGACCGGCCGCCGCATCGGCACGCGTCGCCTGCAGCAGAATATGGTCCGGCTCATGGCTGCGCAGCACGTCGTAGATCAGGTCGGTCGACACGGTAACCTGGCGGCCGCTTTTCTCCTGGCCCGGATGGCGTTTCTCGATCAGTCCCGAAATCAGCGCACAATTGCGGAAGGTCCGCTTGAGCAGCCAGCTGTCGGCCAGCCAGGCTTCGAGGTCGTCGCCCAGCATGTCCTCGTCGAACAGCGCGCCGAGTGACGGTCTGCGGGCCTTGAACATCGCCCCCATATCGCCCAACGACCATATGGCCAGCGCATAGTCGGTGGCGACGAAGCCGAGCGGCCTGGCGCCCGCCCTGTCGAGACGGCGGGTGAGCAGCATGCCCAGCGTCTGGTGCGCCAGCCTGCCTTCGAAGGGATAGGCGACCAGATAATAGCGGTTGCCGCGTGGAAAGGTCTCGATCAGCAGATCATCGCGCTTAGGCAATACCGATTTGTCCGCCTGGAATCGCAGCCAGTCGGCCACCTGCTCCGGCAGCTTCTTCCAGCGCTGCGGATCGTCCAGCATGATGCGGACCTGCTCGGCCAGGTAGGTCGAAAGCGGGAACTTGCCGCCGCCATAGTAAGGCACCTTGGCATCGCTGCCGGGGGCATTCGACACGAAGCATTCATTCTCGCGAATACCTTCGAAGCGCAGCACCTTGCCGGCGAACATGAAAGTGTCGCCATGCGTCAGCGTTTCGAGGAAGGCCTCCTCGATTTTGCCGAGAACGGCGCCGCCGCGCGTAGCCGAGCCTTTGCTGCCGGCTTTGACGTAACGGACGTTGAGCGCCGGCACTTCGATGATGGTGCCGACATTCAGCCTGTATTGCTGGGCAACGCGCGGATTGGAGACGCGCCACAAACCGTCCTTGTTCAGGCGGATGCGCGCGTAGCGCTCGTAGTTCTTCAGCGCGTAGCCGCCAGTGGCGACGAAGTCGATGACGCGGTCGAAGGTCGGCCGGTCGAGACTTGCGTAGGGTGCTGCCGTTCGCACTTCCTCGAACAGATCATCGGCGCGGAACGGTGCGCCGCAGGCACAGCCGAGCACATGTTGCGCCAGCACATCGAGGCCGCCATCGACCAGCGGCGGCGTGTCCTGCGCACCGAGATAGTTGGCGTCGAGCGCCGCCCGGCATTCCAGCACTTCGAACCGGTTGGCCGGGATGAGGATCGCCTTGGACGGTTCGTCCATGCGGTGGTTGGCGCGGCCGATGCGCTGCGCCAGCCGGCTAGCGCCCTTCGGCGCACCGACATGCACGACCAGGTCGACATCGCCCCAGTCGATGCCGAGATCGAGCGTCGATGTCGCGACAATGGCGCGCAGTGCATTCTCACCCATCGCCTTTTCGACCCGGCGGCGCTGACCGACATCRAGCGAGCCATGATGCAGCGCGATCGGCAAGGTGTCCTCGTTGACCCGCCACAATTCCTGGAACAACAGCTCCGCCTGGCTGCGGGTGTTGACGAACAGCAGGGTCGTCTTGTGGCGCTTGATCTCGCGATAGATCTCCGGCGTGGCGTAGCGCGCCGAATGGCCCGCCCAAGGCACGCGCTCTTCGGAATCGAGGATGGAGATTTCAGGTTTCGCGCCTCCGGTAACGACGATCAGCTCGGACATGTCGCCAGGTGGATTCTGCCTAACCAGCCAGCGTCGCAATTCGTCCGGTTCGGCCACCGTCGCCGACAGGCCGATTGTCTGCAGGTCGGGGACAAAACTGCGCAGCCGCGCCAGCCCGAGCGCCAGCAGATGGCCGCGCTTCGACGTCACCAGCGAATGCAGTTCGTCGAGCACGACATAGCGCAGATCCTCGAAGAACCGCCTGGCATCGGGGGCGGCGATCAGCAGCGCCAGTTGCTCGGGTGTGGTCAGGAGAATATCCGGTGGTACCAGCTTCTGGCGCTGGCGCTTGTGGGCGGGGGTGTCGCCAGTGCGTGTCTCAATGGTGACGGGCAACCCGATCTCTTCGACCGGCTTGCCGAGATTGCGCTCGATGTCGACGGCCAATGCCTTGAGCGGCGAGATATAGAGCGTATGGATGCCGCGATGCGCCTGCCCCGGCTTTCGCCTCGGCCTGACCGCCAGTTCGGTCAGCGAGGGCAGGAAGCCGGCCAGCGTCTTGCCGGCCCCAGTCGGCGCGATCAACAGCACCGATTGGCCGCTCTGTGCCTTCGCCAACAATTCGATCTGATGGGCGCGCGGCGACCAGCCTTTCTCGCCGAACCATCTGACAAATGGCTCGGGTAGGGCAATGGCGGCATTCTTCTCGGCAAGGCGCGGCTCAACTGTCACGCGCCAGAGGTAGCGCGGCCACGGGCAATCGCCAAGGAAAATCGGAACAAAAGGGGATCGTGACGACTCTTCCCTTCTCCCCTGTGGGAGAAGGTGGATCGGCGCGCAGCGCCGAGACGGATGCGCTATGGCCGCCGAAACCCCGTCGGCCCGCCGTAGAGATAGCCGATGCGAGCCACCGCTTCCTTCAGCCCTTCGCGCGAGACCAGCATGGTGTGGCCATTGGCGTGGATCATGGTGTCGGCGTCGGTCATGACCGCGATATGGCCTTTCCAGAACACAAGATCGCCCCGGCGCAATCCGGCATAGTCCGGGCCCGGCTCAAGGGGTTCGCCGATGCTTGCCGCCTGCATGTCGGAATCGCGCAACACGTCCCTGCCGGCCATGCGCATCGCCAGTTGCACGAGGCCCGAACAGTCGATGCCGAAGCCGGAAGCGCCGCCCCAGAGATAAGGTGTGCCAAGAAATGTCTCGGCAACCGCGACATAGTCAGCGGCAACTTCGGCGATTGGCCTGAGGTGGCCAGCGATGAGAGCCTCGCCGGAGGGCAGGACGGCATAGTGCGTGCCGCGCGTCTCGGCGGCACCCGTCACGGTCACGGTCGATCCCATCGACAGCTGTCCCGCGACTGGAAAGCGCAGATCCGGACCGGGATAAAGGAAAGTGCGGGTCACCGAGACAATATGGGTGGGCGCATTGTCTCGTCCGCCCAGCATGGTGTCGGCGACATAGCCGACATAGCCGTCGCGTTCGGCCTGGATCCAGGCCCACCCTTCGGCGACCTCGAAGACAAGGACATCATCGCCGAACAGCAGCTGCGTGTTGACGCCGGCATCAGGCCGCGGCGCCTTGCGGACATCGGCAACCGACGCGGTGATCCGCGCCGAACGGCCGCTGACAAAACGGTCGGCGGTAACCTCACCTTTCAATCTAGCATCGGCAAGATCGGTACGAAAGGCGTGAAGGCGGGCATCCCTGGCGGTCAAATCACTAACTCGGTCTAATGGCTAATTGGTCAGATGGGCAGTTCATGCGCCTTGGCGATGATACCATCGCCGAAGCGCTCGACAAAGAGCGCGCCYTCGACCGTGCGCTTGATCAGCACGTTGCGCTTGTCGAGTTCGTCGCGATGGCGCGACACCAGTTTCAGCGCGCCCATCGTGTCGAGCGCGCGGGTGATGACCGGCTTGGTGACGTTGAGGCGGGCGGCGAGGCCGCGCACCGTGTGCGGCGGCGGATCGAGATAGATGGTGAACAGGATGGCCGTCTGGCGCATGGTCAGGTCAGGCGCGTCGTCGCGCACCTGCGACAGCATCACTTGCTGCCACAGTCGCAAGGCCTGGCTCGGGCGCATCGCAATCGACATCACGCCAGCATGACGGCAAATTGTTTCGGTTCCGTTTCAGTTTCAGCGATTTGCCGGCTCTGCTTGCGGCCGTCACATCAGCCATAGCGCGTCGAGATGATCCGCTCCAACGCCCGAATGCCTTGCGCCTCTCCGCCGGAAGGACCGTACGGGCGGTCGGCGGGATTCCAGGCGAAAATGTCGAAATGCGCCCAGCTCATCGTCTTTTCGACAAAACGCTTGAGGAACAGCGCCGCCGTGATCGAACCGGCGAAGCCGTCCGTGGTGACATTGTTGATGTCGGCGATCTTCGACGACAGTTTCGCATCGTAGGGCCGCCACAGCGGCATGCGCCAAAGCGGATCCTCGACCGCAAGCGATGCCGCCGCCAGCTCCGAGGCCAGCGCCTCGTCACCGGTGTAGAAAGGCGGCAGATCGGGGCCAAGCGCGACACGGGCGGCTCCGGTCAGCGTCGCCATGTCGACCAGGAGCTGCGGCTCCTCGTCATCGGCCAGTGCCAGCGCGTCGCCGAGCACCAGYCKCCCTTCGGCGTCCGTGTTGCCGATCTCGACAGTGATGCCCTTGCGGCTCGCCAGCACGTCACCTGGCCTGAAGGCATTGCCGGCAATCGAGTTCTCGACCGCGGGGATCAGCACGCGCAGCCGAACGTTCAGCCCGGCAGCCATGATCATCGAGGCCAGGCCAAGCACATTGGCCGCGCCGCCCATGTCCTTCTTCATCAACAGCATGCCGGACGACGGCTTGATGTCGAGACCGCCGGTGTCGAAGCAGACGCCCTTGCCGACCAGCGTCACCTTTGGCGCGCCCGGTTGCCCCCAGACCATGTCGATCAGCCGCGGCGCGCCTGATGAGGCACGGCCGACGGCATGGATCATCGGGAAATTCTGCGTGAGCAGATCGTCGCCCTTGATGACGGAGATTTCGGCCTTGTGAGCCGCGGCCAAAGTCCGCACCGCCTTCTCCAGATCGTCCGGCCCCATGTCGCTGGTCGGCGTGTTGACCAGGTCGCGTGTCAGGAAGACGCCATCGGCGATGCGGCGAACGCGCGCCGCGTCGACACCGGCCGGCACGTCGAAGCGCAGCRCCTTGCCTGRCTTCTTGCCGTARCGGGTAAAGACATAGCCGCCGAGCGCCAACGCAATTGCCGCGAGTTCTGGCTCGGCAGGCGTCGAGGCGAAATGCCAGTCGCCTTCCGGCAGGGTTTTCGACAATGCGCCGAGAGCAAGCGCGCCCTCGCCGTCGCCAATACCGAACAGCGCGCCGGCAAGCGCRCCGTTYTCGCCGGGCACGGCCAGCGTCCTGCCTGCCTCGCCGGAGAACCCGTTGGCCCTGGCCCAGCTGACAACAGATGGTGCAAGGCCCGCGGCCTCCAGACCGTCCCGGGCCACCAGATGCACGGGCAGCGCGCCTTGCAATTTCTTCTCGACGAGTTCGACAGGCATTCGATGTTCTCCTGCCGACCCGAAGCCCGAGTCGGCGTTTCTTAACCGTCCGTTAGGG
>NZ_JBFUGJ010000025.1:0-38246 GCF_056402975.1 Mesorhizobium sp. P3_A9
GGGGAGAGGTGGCGAGCGAAGCTCGACGGAGTGGGGGTCGACTATTCATCAAACCAGTACAGACGATCAAAAATCGGTCGGCGCGCCGCCTTCGGCCGTGCGCTTCTGGACGAAGTCGTTGAGCTCTTCGYGGATCGCCGGATCCATGTAAGGTTCTTCGTAGGACGCCAGCCGTTCCTTCCACACCTTGTTGGCCTTTTCCAGCGCGGTCGGCGAGCCGGCTTCAGCCCAGGTCTCGAAATTGCGCCAGTCGGACAGGATTGGCGAGTAGAAGGCGTTCTTGTAGCGGTCCTGCGTGTGCTGGGTACCGAAGAAATGGCCGCCCGGGCCGACCGACTGGATGGCGTCGAAGCCGAGCGCCTCGTCGGACATGTCGAGCGGGGTCAGGAATTCGGCTACCATCTGCAACAGGTCGATGTCGAGAATAGTCTTTTCGTAGGAGCAGCGCAGGCCGCCTTCGAGCCAGCCGGCSGCATGCATCATCAGATTGCCGCCGCCCTGGATGGCGCCCCAGAGCGAGAACACGCTCTCATAGGCTGCCTGCGCGTCGACCGTGTTGGCGGCGCAGGTGTTGGAGGTGCGGTAGGGGATGTTGTAGCGGCGGGCCAGTTGGCCGCCGACAAGCTGCGCCTTCATGTATTCCGGCGTGCCGAAGGCCGGTGAGCCGGACTTCATGTCGACATTGGAGGTGAAACCGCCATAGCCGACAGGCGCGCCTTTCCTCACCATCTGGGCAAAGGCGATGCCGGACAGCGCCTCGGCATTCTGCTGCACCAGYGCGCCGGCRATGGTGACCGGCGCCATSGCRCCCGACAGGGTGAASGGCGTSACSACRACGACCTGRCCCTTGCTCGACATCTGGATGATGCCTTCCATCATCGGCACGTCGAGCTTGAGCGGAGAATTGGTGTTGATGATGGTGAAGACGGACGGTTCCTCGAGCAGTTGCTCATGGCTGATGCCGCGCGCGATCCTGGCGATCTCGATGCCGTCCACATTGCGCTCCTTGCCGAGYGAATAGATGTGGAACACCTTGTCGGTCAGCGTGGCGAGGTCGCGGATGCACTCGAGGTGGCGGACCGACGGATGGATATCGGTCGGCTCAACCGGATAGCCGCCGGTGCAGTTCAGGATGTTGTGCATCTGCGCCAGGCGCAGGAAGTTGCGATAGTCCTGCTGGTTGCCAGGCCGGCGACCACGATCGATGTCCGAGCAATTGGGCGCCGAGGCCATCATCGAGATGATCACATTGTCGCCGCCGAAACGCACATTGTGCGCGGGATTGCGGGAATGGATGGTGAATTCGGACGGGCAGTTCGACACCAGGTCCAGGATCATATCGCTGTCGAAGCGCACGCGCTCTGAGCCTTCACGCACGTCGGCGCCATGCGCCTTCATGATACGGCGGGCCTCGTCGTGAAGGACGTCGACGCCGATTTCCCTGAGTACGCGCAAGGACGCGAGGTGGATCGATTCCAGTTCGTCTTCGGAAACCAGTTTGGTCGGCGTCAGCGGGTTTCTCAACTGGCGGAAAGCCGGCTGCTCAAAGGCGGCCGAGCCGCCGGCGCGCTTTCCGGCGCGGCCGCCACGGCGGGCACGGTCGGGCGCCTGTGCCGATTCCAAGGGTTGTAGGGCGGCGGTCATGATGGTCCTCGTAGGATGCGATAGCGGGCGGCATAATGGACCGGCGGCCCGTCGGCCATTGCGGAGGCGGCGACCACTAGGGCGAGGGAAGCGACATGCCGGAACGGCAGCTGCGTGGCCGCGACATTCGCCTGATCACCGTCCGGTTGGCGCAAGCGGATTTCCCCTGCCGGCCCTTTCTTTCCCCGGATTGAACCCGTAGCAGTGACCTTGCCGGCCGGGAGGTCTGCCGGCACCTCATATGGAATGACGGAATGGTGGCAACCGGCTCGAGCGAAGGCGAAGCGGGAACGCAGTGGGCAGCGCTCGCCGGCGTCACCGCAGCACTTGCCATGTTCGGCGCCGCGCAAGGGTTGAGCTCGCCGCTGTTCACGCTTCTGATGCAGAAGCAAGGCATGTCGCCGGGGTTGATCGGCCTGTCGGCGGCTATGATGCCGCTCGGGCTGATCCTGTCAGCATCGTTCGTGCCGGCCGCGGTGCGGCTGGTCGGTGCACGCAACCTGGCGGTCGGCTGCTCGCTGATTGGTGCGCTGTGCTTCCTGGCGATCGGCTATCTGCAGAACTGGGTGGCCTGGTACCTTATCCGCTTCATTGTCGGCGTCGTCATCAACCCGCTCTATATCCTTGGCGAGGTCTGGGCATTGTCACTGGCCCCGCCTTCGCGGCGTGGCCGGGTGATGGGGGTGTTCAACACGCTGATGGGCGCCGGCTATGCGGCGGGACCTTTCACCTTGACCTTCATCGGCACATCGGGCTGGGCACCGTTCAGCGTCGGTGTCGGCGGCTTCTTGCTTTGTGCCGTCATTCTGCGCCTTGTCTCATCAAAACTCACCGGCTTCGAGGATGATGGCCAGCCTGCCGGCAGCTTTGTCGGTTTTGCCCGGCTGGCGCCGGCGCTGCTGCTGGCCGTGCTGGTCTCGGCCGCCGTCCAGCAAAGCACCTATGCGCTGGTCCCGGTCTTCGGTGCTGGCTATGGCCTGCCGGAAGCGATCCTCGCCGCGCTGGTGATGGCGCTGTCGCTCGGCAACATCCTGCTGCAGATCCCACTCGGCCTGCTCGCCGAGCGGTTCGGCGGCCGCCCGATGATCCTGGCCTGCGCGGTGGCGACAATGGTTTGCGCGGCKCTGCTGCCGCTGCTGATCAYGACGCCGSYGATCTGGSKCGTGCTKCTGGTSATGGGTGCWGTCGGYTAYGGCGTCTATACGATGGCGCTGGTCGAACTCGGYASCCGCTTCAAGGGCACGCTGCTGGTCACCGGCAATGCGGCTTTTGCCTTGCTGTGGGGTGTTGGCGGCATTGTCGGCCCACCGGGCGCCGGCCTGCTGATGCAAGGCATCGGTCCGCTGGGGCTGCCTGTGGTGATCATCGGCCTCGATGCCTTGTTGGTGATCTTCGCGCTCTATCGCTCATCGGTCCGCCGGAGCAGCAAGGCATGACCGCGGCGGGTTCGGACAAAAGCGAAACCCGCATGCAGTGGGCAGCGATCACCGGCGTGATCGCGACCGTCTCGGTGTTCGCCATCGCGCAGGGGCTGTCCTATCCGCTGTTGAGCTTCATCCTGCAGCGCCAGGACGTCTCGCCAGCGATGATCGGCCTGTCGGCGGCCATGACCCCCATCGGCTTCATTGTCTCGTCGCCCCTGATCCCGGCGCTGGCGCGGTGGTTCGGGGCAGGGCGCACGGCGCTCACCTGTGCGGCCCTTTCGGCAATCGTGCTGGCGCTGATCGGCTGGACACAGAATGTCTATTTGTGGTTCCCGCTGCGCTTCCTGATCGGCGTGGTGACCAATCCGCTCTATGTCTTAAGCGAAATCTGGGTGATCGCACTGGCGCCGCCGGCCCGGCGCGGCCGCATCATGGGCGTCTATTCGACGATCATCTCGGCCGGATTTGCGACCGGGCCGCTTTGCCTGCTTGCCGTCGGCACGCAGGGGTGGCCGCCCTTTCTCGTCGGCATCTGCGCTTTCGTGCTGTGCGGCATCTGCCTGGCGTCGGTGCTGCCGCGCCTGCCAAAGGTGGACGAGGCCGGGCATCAGGTGTCCGTCCTGGGCTTCGTGCCGATGGCGTGGCTGCTCTTGTTCGCCGTTATCGTGGCCGCGGGTTTCGAACAGGGCGCGCTGGCCTTGCTGCCGGTCTATGGCACCCATCACGGCATCGCGGAAGTCCGCATGTCGGCGCTGCTGTCGATGATGATCGCCGGCAACATCGCCATGCAGGTGCCGCTCGGCCTGCTGGCGGAGAGGCTGACCGCACGCCTGGTGCGGCTTGGCTGTGTCTTCTTGACGGTGCTCGGATGCGTGCTGCTGCCGCTTCTCATCGAAACGCCGCTGATCTGGCCGATGATCTTCGTCTGGGGTGCGGTTTCCTACGGCATCTACACGATGTCGATCATCGAGCTTGGCGAGCGCTTCACCGGCTCGACATTGATCGCCGGCAACGCCGCCTTCTCGCTGATGTGGGGCGTTGGTGGCATCGCCGTGCCGCCACTGGCAGGGACCGCCATGGATATACTGGGCGCGGGCGGACTGCCGATCACGCTTGGCCTGATGTGCCTGGCGCTGGCGGTGGCGAGTGTTTTTGGCCGCAGATCAGCGTGAAGCGACAGCGGGATTTTGAGGTCTGTCACTGCCTTGCCATCTGGAAATTGCCCACATATCGCAATTGGCGTGGCGTTCCTCGGGGTGCATTCTGCGCAGCATGTCTTGAATTTCGGCTGCACGATCAAAGTCGGGTATTAGCCCAAGGTGGGACAGTTCTGAATTGGCAAACACATCGGGAAATCCGCCGCAATTGGTCAATGCACTTGTGGCAGCTTCCTGATCCAGCAAGTCGTAGCCCAGGAAGGTGAAGCCGCCCCAGTCAGCCGAACCCACGTCAGCCTGCGGTCTTCGGATGACGCTTAAAATGTTCCATGCGCTCGTATCCGTCAGTTCCGAAAGCAGGAAATCCAAGTCTACAAAGAAATCGAGCATCCAGTCCTCATTCACAATGTGAGGCCAGTAATTGTCTTTCGTCTCCTCAAGTGCAATCGGGCCGAGCATGCCATCCAGCGTGACCACCTCGGTCAGTTGAGTGAGGCCAGACCACTCGACGTACTTCGTCCATTCCGTGCCGCTGGACGGTCCAAATCTCTCTTTCGCAATGTAGAGAAATTGCATGAGGTTTCCTCGTGGCGACTCATCCCTCGATAAGGCGTCTCAGTTGACGCTGTGTGGCGGGATCGCTTCTTTCGTGCGTTCCAATTGAATTTCGGTAGTGGCATGACGATGTTTGCGACACCGCGCCTTGATGAGTTTATCGGAGACCATATGACCAAGTCGACCTCACTGAGCCTGCCAAATTCCACGGCTGACGATCCCTTCCTCTGGCTGGAGGACAGGACMAGCAAACMGTCKCTCGACTGGGTGCATSGCCAGAACGAGRTCWCGRYWGGYGAATTGCAGGGCRATCCRTCCTATCAGGCGTCGTTCCAAACGGCGCTCGACCTGATGACGGCCGAGGACAACATCGCCGTCGGCGCGGCAATTGCCGGCCATGTCTATAATTTCTGGCAGGACAAGACCAATGCGCTCGGCCTGTGGCGCCGCACGACAGTTGCCTCCTACAAGACCGAAAAGCCGGTCTGGGAAACGATCATCGACTTCGACCAGCTCGCGGCGAAGGAGGGGATCAAATGGGTGTTTAGCGGCGCCAGCCGGCTCTATCCAGATTTTAGCCGCTGCCTGCTGTCGATGTCACCGGATGGCGGCGACGCCAGCGAGATGCGCGAATTCGACATAGAGACCAGATCGTTTATCGAGGGCGGGTTTCGCGCGTCGGCGTCGAAGTCGGGWTTCGGYTGGCTGGACAAGGACACGGTCATCGTYTCGGCKGCSWTCGARGASGCYGACAAGACCGAGTCCGGCTACCCGCGCGTGATCAAGCTCTGGAAGCGTGGCACCAGGCTGGAAGAGGCGACGCCGATCTTCGAGGCACAGAAAGACGATCTCGCCGCCGGAGCCGGCGTCGAGTTCGACGGCGACAAGCGTCACGTGTTCCTGGCCCGGGCAATCAATTTCTTCGCATCGCACAGTTTTCTGTATCTGCCTTCTGGCGAAAACAGGCGCGTTCCGCTGCCCGACGATGTCACCGACACATCGCTGTTCAAGGACCAGCTGCTGTTCGGGGTGCGTACACCGTGGACGGCGCCGGACGGCACGGCCTGCCAGCCGGACGGGCTTTACTCGCTCGATTTCGCGCACTGGATCGAAACCGGCAGTTTCGGCGCCATCGAAACCTTGTTGGCGCCGGCCTATCGGGTGTCCATCGCCGGCATTGCCCGCACGCAGGACCGGCTGTTCATCAGCCTTATGGACAATGTGCGCGGCAAGGTTCTTGTCTGCGAGCGCAGGGATGGCGCCTGGTCGATGAAGCCGGTTGCGCTGCCTGAAAACGGCACTGTCGGCATCAGCCACGCCGAGCATTTCGGTTCCAGCGTGTCGTTCTCCTTCACGGATTTCCTGACGCCGAGCTCGATCATCTGGTCTGACGACAATGGCGAGACGCTCGCCACAGTGAAGTCGCAGCCGGCGCGTTTCGATGCCGCGCCGCTGATCTCGGAACAGTTCGAGGCGCGCTCGAAGGACGGCACGATGATCCCGTACTTTGTCGTCAGGCGCCGCGACCAGAAAGGTCCGGTGCCGACGCTTCTCTATGGCTATGGCGGCTTCGAAGTGCCGTTGCTGCCGGGGTATGCCGGCGTGCGCGGCAGGCTGTGGCTGGAGAAGGGCAACGCCTATGTCCAGGCCTGCATCCGTGGCGGTGGCGAGTTCGGGCCGGCCTGGCACCAGGCGGCGCTGAAAGGCAATCGCCAGAACGGTTTCGACGATTTCGCCGCGGTGGCCGAAGACGTCGTCAGACGCGGCATCGCGACGGCAAGCTCGCTCGGCATCCAGGGCGGCTCGAATGGTGGCCTGCTGACGGGTGTTTCCCTGACGCAGCATCCGGAACTCTTCGGTGCGGTCATCATCGAGGTACCGCTGCTCGACATGCTGCGCTACACGCAATTGCCGCCCGGCGCCTCCTGGATGGCCGAATATGGCGATCCATCACAGCCGGAAGACGCCAAGTGGCTGTCGGCCTATTCGCCCTACCAGCATGTCCGGGGCGATGCGGCCTATCCGCCGGTGCTTCTGACGACCTCGACCGCCGATGATCGCGTCCATCCCGGCCATGCGCGCAAGATGGCGGCCCGCCTACAGGAGGCAGGCCATGCCAGGACGCTGTTCTTCGAGGAGACCGAGGGCGGACATGGCGGTCGCGGTGACCGCCGGCCGCAAGCGGCGCAGACGGCGATGAAGTACGTGTTCCTGCAACGGGCGCTGAGCGCCAAGGCCTAGAGGTATTCTGCCATGGGCCAAGCAAAGGGTGGTTCACCTTGACCACCCTTTGCTCTAAGGTGCCTGCCATGGCTCTCGCTAGGCTATCAGTTCGCGCATTCCGGGTTGCGGTGACACCGTCATCGCGCACGCTGCGGGCGGAGCTTTTGCGGCTGTGCGCCCGCATCGGTTATTCACCGCCTGCCATCCTCTGACGAATTCGCCCCGGCACCGCCGGAATGATTTCAGAGGAAAGATCAGAGACATGACCTATCAGAATTATTCGCTGAAGCAGCTTCAGCAGATCGACGCCGCGCATCATCTGCATCCCTTTACCGACCACAAGGAATTGCGCGAAGCGGGTTCCCGCATCATCACCCACGCCAACGGCCCGTTCATCTACGATTCCGAAGGGGCTGAGTTACTCGACGGTATGGCCGGCTTGTGGTGCGTCAACATCGGCTATGGCCGCCACGAGCTGGCCGAGGCCGCTTACGCCCAGATGAAGGAACTGCCCTACTACAATTCCTTCTTCAAATGCTCGACGCCGACGCCGGTGCTGTTGTCCAAGAAGCTGGCCGAAATCACGCCGAAGARCGTCAACCAGGTSTTCTACGGYTCATCCGGYTCGGARGCCAACGACACCGCATTGCGTCTTGTCCGTCACTACTGGGTGTTGGAAGGCAAGCCTGAGAAGAACCGCATCATCTCGCGCAAGATGGCCTATCACGGTTCGACCATCGCCGGCACCTCGCTTGGCGGCATGGATTCCATGCATAAGCAGCTCAACGGGGCGGTGCCCAACATCGTCCATGTGATGATGCCCTATGCCTATGAGCTGGCGCTGCCGGGCGAAAGCGATCATGATTTCGGCCTGCGCGCGGCTAAGTCGGTCGAGGACGCCATCATTGAGGCCGGCGCCGACAAGGTCGCGGCTTTCATCGGCGAGCCGGTGATGGGCGCGGGCGGCGTCAAGATCCCGCCGGCCAGCTACTGGCCCGAAGTGCAGCGCATCTGCCGCAAATACGATGTGTTGCTGATGCTGGACGAGGTCATCACCGGCTATGGCCGCACGGGCGAGTGGTTCGCTGCGCAGACCTTCGGCATCGAGCCCGACACCATCACCACGGCCAAGGCGCTGACGTCAGGCTATCAGCCGCTGTCGGCATTGCTGGTCGGTGATCGCATCGCCTCGACGCTGGTCGAGAAGGGTGGCGAGTTCAACCATGGCTACACCTATGCCGGCCACCCGGTGGCCTGTGCCGTGGCGCTGAAGAACCTGGAGATCATCGAGCAAGAAGGGTTGGTCGACCGCGTCAGGGACGACACCGGACCTTATTTCGCCAAGGCCCTGCAGGAGCGCATTGCCGGGCATGATCTCGTCGGCGAGGTGCGCTCGATCGGCCTGATGGGCGCGATCGAGATCGTCAAGGACAAGGCGACCAAGGAACGTTTCCTGCCGTCGGGAAGTGCGGCGGTGACGGTGCGCGACCATGCCATTGCCAACGGCATGATGCTGCGCGCGACCGGCGACACCATGATCCTGTCGCCGCCGCTGATCTGGACCCGCGACACGATCGACATGGCCTGCGAGCGTATCGGCAAAGCGCTGGATCTGGCACAGGCGGATCTGCGCAAGCGCTGAGAGCAATTCCAGGAAAAGTGTGAACGGTTTTCTGTCCGGAATTGCGTCAAAACAAAGAGTTAGAGTGGTTCGCCGTTTTCCGTGAAACGGTGAACTGCTCTAAGCGAACCTCGACCCGGGCGTTTCCTAGAGGGAACGCCCGGCCTCGAGAAACATGCTGCCGCAATGCGGAACTACTTCATCCTCCGCGCGTAGTGTGTGAGGCAGCAGCCGGCCCGGCTGCGACAAGGGGTTCATTTCCATGAGAAAAACCGGCAAGAGCCGACGCGCGCAAGAAGCAGCCAGCATCGGCGCCGACCTGATGCTGGCGCCGCTGGTGGCAATGATGCGCCTGCCGTTGATGGCAATGGACGCCGGCAGCAGCCAGCCCTGGGGCACCGAAACCGCGCGTGCGGTGAACGAGAAGACCGCGGCAATCGCCGAGGGCGCGTTCGCGGCGCAGATGTCCTTCCTGCAGTCCGCATCGCGGTTCTGGCCGGAACTGCTTTCCGGTCGTACGCCGTCGCTGTTCAACGGCGTCGCGGCGGAACGGTCGATCAATGCCGGGCTGAAGCCAGCCAGCCGCGCGGTGAAGGCGAATTTTCGCCGGCTGTCGACAAAGGCGTGAAGTGGACGCTGCGGAAACTTTGATTTTGCGCATTGTCGAGATCATAGGCTAGAACCGATCGGCATACGCACCGATGGGGGACATCATGGCCGGACAACCGCTCAACCAGCCGGCTGAAATTCCTCCCGAACTCGACCGCTGGAATTGGGGCGCCTTCTTCCTCAACTGGATCTGGGGCATAGGCAACAGCACTTTCATCGCGTTGCTGGCACTGATCCCGGTCGTCAACCTCATCATGATCTTCGTGCTTGGCGCGCGCGGCAGCCGCTGGGCCTGGCAGAACCGGGCCTGGCGCGATGCCGAGCAATTCCGCAAGACGCAACGCAACTGGGCAATCGCCGGGCTGGTCGTCTGGGTGGTGGGGATCGGCGGTTGCGCGGCGACAGTAGGCAGCGTCCCCTACATCCTGAAAGGCAGTGATGCCTATCACATGACCATGGATGCCATTCGCGCCGACACACGCGTGAAGGCCGCGATCGGCGACGACGTGACCGACAATTTCTGGGTTGGCGGCAGTCTCAACGTCAACGCGAACGGCGCGGGCGACGCCCAGTTCAGCATTCCGGTCCATGGCGCCAAGGGTAAGGGCACCGTCTTTTCCCGCCTGGTTCGCAATGCAGGCACATGGAGCATGCGGCTGCTGGTGGTCAGGGTGGATGGGGTGGACGCGCCGATTGTATTGACCAACGAAGATCATGTGCCAATTCCGAACGCGGCGATCGGAATATAGACGTCAGGCTTGATTGTGCGCGGCAGAAACGCAAAAACCGCGCTCCATCGGGAACGCGGCTTTGCCAGATACGCATGGCGCTTCGCTACTGAAACACTGCGAAACTTACGGGCTCCGGTACGCGAGACCTGATCCGGAGCGCCGGGCGGATGCGATATGTCCGCCTCACCATCCGTTTTATAGGGACATCGTTACCGCCAAGTTATCGAGAGCTTAAGCAAATCTAAATTTGCGGATTTTCTGCCCGACGATTCCGGAAAAGCCCATCAAATCCTCTGGTTACGCTGCGTCACCTCTGAGAAAATTAATTATGCCGGAGAAATCGGCGCCGCCATGCCCCTGGGCGTTGAACAGGGCGTAGAGCTGTGCTGCTTCGGCGCCAAGCGGCGTCACCGCGCCTGCGCCAAGTGCTGCTTCCTGGGACAATTTCAGATCTTTCAGCATAAGCGCCGCGGCGAAGCCCGGCTTGTAATCCCTGTTGGCGGGCGAAGTGGGCACCGGGCCGGGCACCGGGCAATAGGTGGTCAAGGACCAGCATTGGCCCGACGAGGTCGAGGCGACGTCGAACAGCGCCTGATGCGACAGGCCGAGTTTTTCGGCCAGCACGAAAGCCTCGGCGACGCCGATCATCGAAATGCCGAGGATCATGTTGTTGCAGATCTTTGCCGCCTGGCCGGCACCGTCGCCGCCGCAATGGACGATGCGTCCGGCCATCGGCTTCAGGATAGGTCCGGCGGCGGCGAAGGCATCGTCAGAGCCGCCGGCCATGAAGGTCAGCGTGCCRGCSGYMGCKCCGCCGGTGCCGCCSGAAACCGGCGCRTCGATCGACAGCAAGCCGTGCTTTGCGGCGATTGCATGTGCCTTGCGCGCCGAATCGACGTCGATCGTCGAGGAATCGATGAACAGCGCGCCCTTTTTYGCCTCGGGCGCGATGTCCGCATAGACCGACAGCACGTGCTTGCCGGCCGGCAGCATGGTGATCACCACGTCGGCGTCCTTCACCGCCGCCAAGGCATTCGCCATGATCGTCACGCCATGTTCTTTGGCGACGGTGAGGTTTTCCGGCATGAGGTCGAAACCGTGCACCGCATGCCCCGCCTTGACCAGATTGGCGGCCATTGGATTGCCCATGTTACCGAGGCCGATGAAGGCGATCGTCGTCATTGTCTCTCTCCCGGAGTTTGCTGGCTTCAGCGGCCGATCAGCGCGCGCGCGATGATGACGCGCATGATCTCGTTGGTGCCTTCAAGGATCTGGTGGACGCGCAGATCGCGTACCAGTTTCTCGATGCCGTAATCGTGCAGATAGCCATAGCCGCCGAGCAATTGCAGCGCATCGTTGGCGACGGTGAAGCCGGTATCGGTGACGAATCGCTTGGCCATGGCAGACCATTTGCCGGCATCGGGCGCCTTGCGGTCGAGTTTGGAGGCCGCCGCATAGAGGAAGATGCGCGCCGCCTGCAGCTCGGTCTCCATGTCGGCCAGCCTGAACTGTAGCGCCTGGAACTGGTTGATCTTCGAGCCAAAGGCCTTGCGCTCAGCCGTGTACGACAGCGCCTTGTCGAGCGCCGATTGCGCGCCGCCCAGCGAACAGGCGGCGATGTTGAGCCGGCCGCCATCGAGTCCGGCCATGGCGATGCCGAAACCGGCGCCTTCACCCGACAAAAGGTTTTCCGCCGGCACCTTGCAGTCCTCGAAGATGACCTGGCGGGTCGACTGCATATGCCAGCCCATCTTGTGCTCGTTGGCGCCGAAGGAGAGGCCGGGAGCATCTTTTGGCACGACGATGGTGGAAATGCCTTTCGGCCCGTCGGCGCCGGTGCGCACCATCACGGCATAGACATCGCTGTCGCCGGCACCCGAGATGAACTGCTTGGCGCCGTTGAGGATGTAGTCGCCGCCGCTTTTCACCGCGCGTGTCTTGAGCGCCGCGGCATCGGAGCCGGAGCCTGGTTCGGTCAGGCAGTAGCTTGCCAGCCATTCCATCGAAGTCAGCTTAGGCAGGAAGCGCTGGCGCTGCTCCTCATTGCCGAAACGATCGATCATCGAGGCCACCATGTTGTGGATCGAGATGAAGGACGAAAAGGCAGGATCTGCATGCGACAGCGCCTCGAAGATCAGCACGGCGTCGAGGCGGCCCAGCGCGGAGCCGCCGACATCGTCCCTGACATAGATGCCGCCTAGGCCGAGCGGGCCGGTCTCGCGGATCACATCAGCAGGAAAGTACTTCCTGCGATCCCAKTCGAGCGCRTTSGGSGCGACRCGRTCGGCGGCGAAGGCCTSSGCCATYKCCTGGATGGCGCGCTGSTCCTCRTTGAGTTCGAACTGGCTGGTGCTCGCATCSACMGCGGCGTCCATGGCGTGCTCCCTATGTGCTGGTCAGCTAGCCCGCTGGCCTGTCGTTTTTGGCTTTGCGCGCGCACCAATCTAGACCAATGATGCCGCCGCGCAACCCGATCCCCTGCGGAGCGGCTGTGCATCAATGCATGTCCGGAGCGAGATGTGACGACAAAATTCGATGAACTGCTGCGACGCTTCCACGCCTATCTCGCTTCCGTGGACAACGCCCTGGTGCGCGACGCCGTGGCGCGCATCGGTTGGGACATGCCGGCCCGCGCGCTGGAGCCGCATCCGCTCGGCTGCCTGCGCCATCTCGATCGCGCCGCCGAACTGGCACCATCCGATGCGAAGCCGCTGGTGCAAGTGCTGGCGGCGCAGCGCAACGAATTGCACTGGGGGCAGACCTACACCAAGGCTGATTTCGGCAAGGCCTTCATCGACAATTACGGCTGGCTGGAAGTGTTCGGCACGCGCGGGCATTTCGCCAATGACGCGGTGGCGGCCGGCCTGCTGATCCTTGGGCCTGATATCGTCTATCCCGACCACCATCACGTCGCCGAGGAGATCTACATTCCGCTGACGGGCGGTACGGAATGGCGCATGGGCGAGGGCGGCTTTCGCAAGCGGGAGGCCGGCGAGGTCGTGCACCACGCCTCGAATGTCAACCACGCCATGCGAACCGGCAACGAGCCGCTGCTGGCGCTCTACATCTGGCGCGGCGGGCCGCTGGCGGCGAAATCCACCATCACCGGAACCGCGACGCAGGGCCGGGGCTGATGGCCAGGGCAATCATGCTGCAAGGCACGGGTTCGGATGTTGGCAAGACGGTGCTGGTCGCCGGCCTGTGCCGTGCCGCGAAAAAGCGTGGGCTGAAGGTGCGGCCGTTCAAGCCGCAGAACATGTCGAACAACGCCGCCGTCGCCGACATTCCCGGTGACAACAATCATGGCGGCGGCGAAATCGGCCGCGCGCAATGGCTGCAGGCGATCGCTTGCGGTGTGGCGCCATCGGTCCATATGAACCCGGTGCTGCTCAAGCCGCAGACCGATGTCGGCGCCCAGGTCATCGTTCAGGGCAAGGTGTTCGGCGAGGCGCGGGCGCGCGACTACCAGGCGCTGAAGGGCCGGCTGATGGATGCCGTGCTGGACTCCTGGGCGAAGGTGGGCGAGGGCGCCGATCTGGTCATCGTCGAGGGCGCCGGTTCGCCAGCTGAAATCAACTTGCGCAGCCGCGATATCGCCAATATGGGCTTTGCCACGCGTGCCGATGTGCCCGTGGTGTTGGTCGGTGACATCGACCGCGGTGGCGTCATCGCCTCGGTCGCCGGTACGCATCTGATCCTGCCGGAAGAAGACCGGCGCATGATCGTCGGCTATCTCATCAACAAGTTCCGCGGCGATGTCTCGCTGTTCGACGACGGCCTGAGGGCGATCGAAAAGTTCACGGGATGGCGCTGCTTCGGCGTCGTGCCGTGGCTGAAGGCAGCGGCGCGGCTGCCTTCGGAGGATTCGGTGGTGCTGGAGCGGCTAGCGTCCGGTGAGGCGCGCGCGCTGAAGGTGGCGGTGCCGATGCTCGGCCGTATCGCCAATTTTGACGATCTCGACCCGCTCAAGGCCGAGCCGCAGGTCGAAGTGGTGTTCGTGCCGCCCGGCAAGCCACTGCCGCAAGACGCCGGGCTGGTGGTCATTCCCGGTTCCAAATCGACGATCAGCGATCTCATAAAGTTCCGCGAGAATGGCTGGGACCGGGATCTGGCCGCGCATCGCAAGCGCGGCGGTCATGTCGTCGGCATTTGCGGTGGKTTTCAGATGCTTGGCCGCAGCGTGCGCGACCCCGATGGCATCGAAGGCAGYGTCACCGAGGCCGAAGGGCTYGGCCTGCTCGAYATCGAAACGGTGATGGAGCYGGAGAAGACGGTGCGCAATGTCAGCGCGCGCTCGGTCCAATTCGATCTGCCGCTCGAAGGCTACGAAATCCATCTCGGCCGCACCACCGGCCCGGACACCATGCGGCCGTCGGCGATCATCAATGGTGCCGAGGACGGCGCGATCTCAGCCGATGGCAAGGTGTTAGGCACCTATATGCATGGCCTGTTCGGTGCTGACGCTTTTCGCGGGAAATTCCTCGAAAGCCTCGGCATCAAGGGCGGTGGCATTGACTATCGCGCCGAAGTCGAACGGGCGCTGGACGATGTCGCCGCAGAGCTGGAGAGCCACCTCGACTGTGACGCGATTTTCGGGCTGGCTCGCTGAGGCGTGCTGATATTCAGGTGAGGCCGGCCTGCAAACGGCGGCTTCCTGCGCTTCCGGTGCTCACGTACTTGAGTACGCTCCGCTCCGGTTCTCGGTAGCCACCATTTTCGGCACGGCCTGACCTGAATCTCAACACGCCTCAGGCCGGTGCTCAGCCCTTCTCACCCGCCTTCGGCCAATACGTCCCAAAAGACCAGACGCTGCCTTCCGGATCGCGGCAGATGAATTCGCGGCTGCCATAGTCGCGGTTCGTCAATTCCTGGATGATCGTCGCGCCGGCTTTCCTGGCCTTGGCGTAGGCGGCATCGGCATCGTCGACGGCGATATAGATCGACTTGCCGCCGCCTGGACCGGGTTCGCCGACCATCTTGCCGTAGTCGTCGTCGCGAGCGCTGCCCAGCATGATCATCGAGGAGCCGAAGACCAGTTCGGCATGGTGCACGACATCGCCTTCGCCATAGCGGGCGCGGACGCTGAAGCCGAAGGCTTCGCCCAGCCAGTCGATCATTTTCGCCGCGTTTTTATAGCGCAAAGCGGGGTAGAGGCGGGGGGCTTCGGTGGTGGTGGGCATGGGAACTCCTTCATCTGGGTTGGTCGATGAATCCTGTTTGTGCATGTCGTTGTCCCAAAACCGCTGCGCACTTTTGGGCGACATGCATCACTCTGTTCGAAGGCCGTTCCAGCGTCTTGAAGAAATGTTACCTGCTGAGAAGTGCCGTCGGCGTCTCGCCGGCAAGGTCGCGGAAYTCGCGCACCAGATGSGCCTGGTCGGCATAGCCGCARTCGGCSGCGATRTCGGCCCAGTCCACCGTCTGCTGCCGCGACAGGCCAAGCGCSCGRTTGAAGCGSACGATGCGCGACAGCGYCTTGGGGCCGATGCCGGTTGCGTCGGTGAATTTTTCGGCGAGGTGTTTGCGGCTCCAGCCCAGCCTTTCGGCGATCGATGCAATGCGGGTGCGGCCACCCGAAGTGATGATGCGGTCATAGGCCCAGGCGACTTCCAGTGGCGTTTCGGCAGCGTTCGCGAGACGAGCGGTGACGAAGGCCTCGGCCAGATCGAAACGCGTCGACCAGTCCGGCGCGTTGCCAAGCTGTTCGCGCAGCGCCATGCCCTCAGAGCCCAGCACGTCGTCGAGGACGACCATGCTGTCGGCCAGGTCGCTCATCGGCAGGCGGAAGAAGCGGCGCGCGCCAAGCGGGGTGAAGTTGACCTGCACGCAGCAAGCGGCACCGAAGGATTCGATCATCACCGGTCCGGCGTAGAGGCCGGCGGCGAAACTGGCGAAGCGGTCATTGTCGCCCGGCGTCTTGCCGAGGCCGATGGCGAAGGGCTCGGCGAAACTGATCACCAGCGGCACGGTCAGCGAGGCGTATTCGACATTGCGGAAATGGCCGGCAGCCGTTTCGCGATAGCCGCAAATGTCTGACACGATGCCATCAAGTGCAGGATCGGCAAGGCGCCGGCGCATCTCGAAACGCCCCGCGATGGAGTGGTCCTGTTCCTTCCGGCGCTGCATCTCGATCGGCATTGGCCATCCTTCCGCCAAGCCAAATCTAGCAGACCCGTGACCGGAATCAAAAGCGCCCGGCTTKTGGCCGRGCGCTTTCAGTCCCCACTTCAAGGGAAACCTGTCAGGCGCCGCGCATCAGGCAGCCGCCGGCCAGCACGACGAAAGCGATGGTCACGATCCAGACCGAGGCCAATGGTATGAACGCAAGAATGCCGAGGGCTGCTAGAACGCCGATAATGGCGATAACAACTGCAATGATGAAAACGATCTGTGTGGGTGCGCTGAGATTCATGTTTGGCTCCTCCTCAACATGATTCGAACAGTGGCAGTCTATCACACACCAATCATCACACGCAGCGGATTGGCCGGATCGGCCAGCAGCTTCACCGCCAGCGCCACGCAGACGATCACCAGCAGCGGCTTGATCAGTTTGGCACCGATGCGCATGGCGAGGCTCGCGCCGACGCGGGCGCCGAGGAACTGGGCAACGCCCATCATCAGGCCGATCTTCCAGGAGATGACCCCGACAGCGGCAAAGACAATGAAGCCGCCGATGTTGGAGGCAAAGTTGAGCAATTTGGTGTGCGCCGTCGCCTTCAGCACGCCGTAGCCGGCAAGCGCGACAAAGGCCAGCATGTAGAAGGAGCCGGCGCCGGGGCCGAACAGGCCATCATAGAAGCCGATGGCCGGCACCACGGTCAGTCCGAACAGGAATGGCGACAGACGTTCGGCCCGGTCGACATCGTTCATGTTGGGTTTGAGGGCGAAATAGAGCGCGATGGCGATCAGCACCAGGGGCAGCAGGGCGCGCAGGAGATCGCCCGGAACGATGGTGGCCAGCAAGGCGCCGATGGCACTTCCCACAAGTGCCAGCAATGCCGAGGGCAATTGTCGGCGCAGGTCGACGTGGCCCTTGGATGCATAGTGGATAGTCGCCGACCCGGAGCCGAACATGCCTTGCAGCTTGTTGGTTCCAAGCGCCTCGACCGGTGAGAAGCCGGCAAGCAGCAGGGCGGGAATGGTGATCAGTCCGCCGCCGCCGGCAATCGAATCGACAAAGCCCGCGGCAAAGGCGGCGAAGGCGAGCATGGCGATTGTCTGGGTGGTGAGGTCGATCATCTGATGTGCGGAAACGTCCGGTCGGCGGGATAACGGCGTTCGACCACGACCGCCCTGTTTGCGCAAGGCCGATTCCGCGCTACCTCTATCCAAACGCATCGCGCTTGGATTTGTATTTGTGCGCAGTTAACCCCGGAAAGAGGCCCCGATGGCATTCGCATTGCTGGACCAGATACGCTCGATCTTCGACGGCGACCCGGGCGTGCGCAAGGTCGCGGACGATCCGGTGCTGTCGGCTGAACTTCTGATGCTGTTYCGCATGATCCTGGCCGACGGYWCGGTCWSSGAGAGCGARATGGTTGCCTTCCGGCGCATCTGCAAGGATGCCTTCGGCATTCCGGAAACCAGCATCGACGCTGTCATCGAATATCTCAATGAGTTCGGCTACGAGACCAACGGCTCGCAAGCGATCGCGCTGTTTCGCGATCTCGACGTCGAACGGCGCAAGCAATTGGCCCAGCACATGGCGGAGATCGCCAAGGCGGATTCGCAACTGGCCGATAGCGAGGTGCGCCTGCTGCGCCGCACGCTCGACCTGCTCGACATCAGCCCGGTCGATGTGGTGAAGCCGGAAGAGTAAGACGCTGCCCTGAGCAACGGGTTCCCCGGCACCGAGGGGACCTTCCTCGCGTGCCGTGTCACCCGCCCATCTTCGTCAGTTCGTCCTTCGCCTGCCTGCTCCAGCGTGCGGCACGCTTCAAAAACGCGATCGCCTTGGCCTTGTCCGCTTCGTAGCCGCCTCGACCGTCCGCCATGTCGTGGGCGAGGGCGACAACGGCGTCTTCGTTGCCTTGATCGGCCGCCAGCCTGTAAAGGCGTGCCGCCTCACGCGAATCTTTTGGTAGTCCGCCTTTGCCGTCCTCGTAGAACCCGCCGAGATCGTACAGCGCGTATTTGTTGCCGGCATCGCTCGCCTGCCTGAAGAGTTGGGCCGCCTGCTTGTCGTCCTTCGGCAGGCCGTAGCTGCCGCGCTCATAGGCCTTTGCCGCGAAGTCCCACGTCTGGGGATCGTCGCCGGCCGCGGCCTTCTGGATCAGCCGCAGCGACTCTTCCGGATTCGCCGACAGGCCGCCTTTGCCCCTGAAATACATCCTGGCGAGATCAAACGCCGCCTGGGCGCTGCCGAGCGCCGCCGCCTGGTGCCAGAGCTGGACGACGTCTGCCTGCCTGTCTTCAGCCAGGCTCAATGGCAGGCCGAGCGCATAGAGTGCGTCCGCGTCGCCGGCGTCGGCTGCCTCTTTGATAAACTGGATCTGCGCTTCGCGGGGGTCGGTGGCGAAGGTCGTATCCGCGAACAGGTTCCGGCGCTGCGACTTGGCTTCCATGGCGTCTGACGCCATCGCCTTTTTCAGGAGAAGCATGGCCTGGCTGGCGTCTTGCTGGAAACCATCGCTGCCGTGCCAGTAGAAAGCGGCCAACGCGACTTGTGCCGCGGAATAGTTATGGTCTGCGGCATCCTTATAGCTTCGACCGGCCAGGGCCATCTCATCGGCTGATAACGACCCGACCCGCCCGGCGGCTTCATGCGCCCGGCCGAGGTTGAACAGCAGGCGCGGATTGTTCGGATCGGCGGCCAGTGTCTTTTCGCAAGCCGCGATGGCGTCGTCCGGGTCGATCCCGTAGAGGCCGATCCCTACGCCGGCCCGATTCGGATCGGTGGGCGAGCCCGCCAGTCTGTCGCACTCGGTCGGTTGATCGGCAAAGGCCGCCCCTGCCATCAACAATCCGAACAATCCGGCGACAATCATTCGACGCGACCGCATGGAGTCCCCCGGCTGGTTGGTTCTCCAAACCATATTTGGATTTCTGCGCCTGGTACATCCGATCCGCAAGATCTTGCGAATACGGGGTTTGAGGGCCTTACCCCTGTTCCTGCATCCGTCGGGCGATCGCCCGATGCAGATCAGGAGCCGCGGCGACCAGCGCCTTGGCGGCCTCGGATTGCGGATGATCCAGCACCTCGCTCGTCTTGCCGCGCTCGACGATCTTGCCGTCATGCATGACCAGCACCTCGTCGGTGATGGCSCGRGCGACGGTCAGGTCGTGTGTGATGAAGAGATAGGCGATGCCGAGCTTCTGGTTGAGCTCGGCGAACAGGTCGAGGATCTGGGCACGGATCGAGACATCGAGTGCCGAGACCGGCTCGTCGGCRACGACCAGCTTSGGSCKGGTGATGATGGCGCGGGCRATCGAYAGGCGCTGGCGYTGGCCGCCTGAGAATTCGTGCGGRTAYTTGTCCATRTCGCGCTGATCGAGGCCGACCTCATGCAGCGCATGCGCCACCATCTCACGCCGCTCGGCGCGCGTCGGTTTCTTCTCCAGCACATGCAGAGGTTCCGCGACCAGTTTTTCGACCTTTTGGCGCGGATCGAAGGAGCCGTAGGGGTCCTGGAACACAACCTGCATGTCGCGCCGCGCCGGCTTCAATTCGGCTTCGCTCTTGCCGGTGATCGTTTCGCCGCGAAAGCGGATAGCCCCCAAGGTCGGCTTGTCGAGCGCCAGGATCATGCGGGCAAGCGTTGACTTGCCGCAACCGGAGCGGCCGACCAGCGCCACAGATTGGCCCGGCGCCAGCGACAGCGACACGTCGTCAACGGCGCGGATCGGTGCGGCGCGCCGGAACAGAGAGGTGCGCCGGCCCGGATAGTCGCGCGTCACGCCTTCGACCTCAAGCAGCGGCTTGGCCGATCCAACGGCGTGAACCTTGGCGCGCGCCGGCACATGCATCGAGGCTTGCGCCAGCTGGCGCGTGTAGGGGTGGAGTTGCGCCGACAGCGTGCGCGCCGTGTCGCCAGCTTCCATCACCTCGCCATGGCGCAGGATGGTGATGCGGTCGGCCATCTCGGTCACCACGGCGAGGTCGTGCGAGATCAACAGCAGGCCCATGCGGCTCTCCGCGACGAGRTCGCGCAAGAGGTCGAGGATCTGCSCCTGYAGCACCACGTCGAGYGCYGTCGTCGGCTCGTCGGCRATCAAGAGCTTGGGTTTCAGCGCGCAAGCGATGGCTATGACGACACGCTGGCGCTGGCCGCCGGAGAGTTCGTGYGGATAGCGTGACAGCGGGAATTTCGCTTCGGGCAGGCCCACACGGTCAAGCATTTTGCGCGCCCGCTCTTCAGCCGCCGCACGCGTGGCCTTGGTGTGCCAGCGTATGCCTTCGGCGACCTGYTCGCCRATGGTCTTGACCGGRTTSAGCGCCGTCATCGGYTCCTGGAACACCATGCCGATGTCGTCGCCGCGGAGCGCGCACATCTGGTCCTCGGTTGCTCCGAGAATGTCGATGCCATCGAAGRTGACGCGACCGGTGGCGCGCGCGGCGTGTGGCAGCAGCTGCATGAGCGTCAGCGCGGTCATCGACTTGCCGGAGCCGGATTCGCCGACCAGCCCCATCACCTCTCCGGGCGCGACGGAGAGTTCGATGCCTTTCAGGATCGGCGTGTCGCCGATCGCCAGCGACAGGTTTTCGATCTCCAGCAAGCTCATCGCTGCCGCCGCGATTTCGGGTCGAGRATGTCGGCGATRCCRTCGCCSAGGAGATTSAGGCCWAGCACGGTGATGACGATCGCCATGCCGGGAAAGAYCGCCATCCAGGGCGCCACCACCATGCGSGTCTGCGCGTCGAACAGCATACGGCCCCAGCTCGGCATCGGCGGTTGCACGCCGAGGCCGAGATACGAAAGCCCGGCTTCGGCCAGGATGCCGAGCGCGAACTGGATGGTGCCTTGCACGAGGAGCAGCGTGGCGATGTTGGGCAGCACATGTTCGATCGATATCTGCGTGCTGCTTTTTCCCGCGGCGCGCGCGGCAAGGATGAACTCGCGTGGCCAGATCGCCAACGCGCCGGCGCGGGCAACACGGGCAAACACCGGWATGTTGAAGATGCCGATGGCGATGATGGCGTTGACGGCGCCCGGCCCGAAGATGGCGGTGATCATGATCGCCGACAGCAGCGCAGGGAAGGCGAAGACGAGATCGTTGATGCGCATCAGCGCCTCGTCGACCAAGCCGCCACGCGCCGCGGCAAAAGCGCCGAGCGGCACGCCGATGCCCATGCCGATGCCGACCGCGACAAATGCCACCGCAATCGAATTGCGGGCACCGACCATGATCATCGACAGGATATCGCGGCCGAAATGGTCGGTGCCGAACCAATGCGCCAGCGAGGGGCTTTGCGTCTTGTCCGCTATGACCAGCTTCGTCACGTCGTAAGGCGTCCAGATATAGGAGACGACAGCCATCGCTAGGATCAGCAAGGTGATGACGAATCCGGTGACGAAAGCCGTGTTCCTGAATGCCTTGGCCAGGATTGAGCTGAACGTCTCCTCAGGAATGTCGATGTGCAGCGTCATTGCCGGCTTCTCAGGCGCGGATCGACGACCGCATAGGAAAGGTCGACGATGAGGTTGACGGCAATGACGGCGGCGACCAGCAGCATGACGACACTTTCAACGACGATCAGGTCGCGCTGGGTGATCGCTTGGAACACCAGCCGGCCGAGGCCGGGCAGGTAAAAGACATTCTCGATGATGATGGTACCGGCGAGCAGGAAAGCGAATTGCAGGCCGAGAATGGTCAGCACCGGGATCATGGCGTTGCGCAGCGCATGCCGCCACAGCACGGCGCGGTAGGGCAGGCCCTTGGCGCGGGCGGTGCGGATATAGTCCTCGTTCAGCACCTCGATCAGCGCCGAGCKGGTGACGCGCGCCAGGATCGCAGCCTGCGGCAAGGCAAGGGCGATCGCCGGCAGAAGCAACGATTTCAGCGCCGGCCAMAYGCCGGCGCYCCAGCCGGGAAAGCCGCCGGCSGGSACCAGCCGCARCCAGACGGCRAAGASRTAGATCAGCATCAGCGCGAACCAGAARTTSGGCACKGCGACGCCRAGCTGSGCCGCGCCCATGGAAATCGTATCGCCGGCCCGGCCGCGCCGGCTGGCGGAAAACAGGCCGACGGGAATGGCGATGATGGTGGAGAGCGCTAGCGCGATCAGTGCCAGTGGCAGCGAGACGRCAAGCCGTTCRCGSACRAGATCGATGACCGGCACCGAATAGGTGTAGGAGCGGCCGAAATCGAGGCTSAGCAGGCCSCCGGYCCAGTGCAAATAGCGCAGGGCAAGCGGCGCGTTGAGACCCATCTGGTTGCGCAGGAGTTCGATCTGGTCGGCGCTGGCGTTCATGCCCAGCATCAGCCGCGCCGGATCGCCGGGCAGGATTTCGAGCACGGCGAACACCACGATGGAGGCCAAGACCAGCGTGGCGAGAGAGATGGCCAGGCGCTTGAGGAGATAGGCAGTCATCCGTTCCAACGTGCCGGAAAAAGGCAGGCTCCGGAAGCTGGTTTACTCCCGGAGCCACGCATTTCTCGGAAGGGCGAAATCACTCGCTCCACTTCACCTTGGTCAGATCGTTGGCGGGAATCGGCGCGTTTTCCCACAGGCCTTGCAGCTTGGCGTCCCAGACCCCGACCTTGGGCAGCTCGTAGAGGAAGCCGACCACGGCATCGTCGGCCAGGATCTTTTGCGCTTGTGCATACAATTCCTTGCGCTTGGCCTCATCCGACGTCAGGTCCAGATCGGCGATGACCTTGTTGAAGGTCGGGTTGTCGTAATTGAAGTAATAGTCCTTGCGCGCGTAGATATCGATGTCGTTCGGCTCGGTATGCGACACGATGGTCAGGTCGTAGTCCTTCTTGGTGAACACCTGGTCCAGCCACTGCGCCCACTCGACGGGGATAATCTCGAGGTTGATGCCGACGTCGCGGAGCTCCGAGGCGATGATCTCGCCGCCGAGCCGTGCATAGGACGTCGGCGGCAGCTTCAACGTGGCCTTGAAGCCGTTCTCCAGTCCCGCCTGCTTGAGCAGTTCCTTGGCCTTGGCCACGTCGTGCGGATAGCGGCCGGTGAGGTCGACATARTATTTRTTKGCCGGCGACATATGCGAGCCGATCGGCAGGCCGAGCCCGGCCGAGGCGCCGTCGATAATCGCCTTGCGGTCGAGCGCATAGGAGATCGCCTGCCTCACCTGCAGCTTGTCGAAGGGCTGCTGCTTGTTGTTGATCGACAGGATGGTCTCGCCTTCGGTCGCGCCGACCACCACCTTGAAGCGCGGATCATCCTTGACCTGGGAAACGCTGTCGGGATCGAAGAAGGGGAAAGCCTGTATGTCGCCGGAAAGCAGCGCCGGCACCGCCGCCGCGGCATCGGGAACGATGCGGAACTCGACCTTTTCGAGGAAAGCGGGGGTGCCCCAGTAATGATCCGATTTCACCAGGGTGACCGATGAGCCCTTGGCCCAGCTCTCGAACTTGAAGGGGCCGGTGCCAACAGGCTTTTCCTTGTTGGTGTCGGCGGATTTCGGCGACACGATCACCGCGTCGCCCCAGCCCATATTGTAGAGGAAAGAGCCCTGCGGGTGGGTGAGCGTCACCTTCACTGTGGCGGGGTCGACCACGTCGACCTTGTCGATGGCGGCAAAGAGCTGCTTTTGCGCGTTGAGGGAGTTTTCCGCGCGGGCACGGTCGAGCGAGAACTTCACRTCGTCGGCGYTGAARTCGGYGCCGTCRTGGAATTTCACGCCGGTGTGCAGCTTGAASGTGTAGRYYTTGCCRTCATCGGAAATGGTCCAGCTYTCGGCRAGATCCGGCAGMACCTCGCCATTSGGGCCGATSCGGGTCAGGCCCTCGAACACATTGGCGTAGGTGACCTCCCTGATTGCCGCGGCCGCTCCCGCCGTCGGGTCGAGATGCGGGGGCTCGAGCGGAATGCCGATGACAAGATCGGTCCGGGCGGCAAACGCCGAAGTGGCGGTTGCGAACGCCAGCAAGGCAGCGGCCAGAAGGGTCTTCCAAAGTTTCATCGCTCAACTCCCTATGTGCTCAAATGCTCAAGCCGGCGGATAGAAGCGTGATTTCGCGCGGGAGTAAATTGCGTTTCGTGCTGTCGCGCCGCGCCAGGAGAAATGTTTTTGCGCCGCAGGCCGCTCATTCAGTTGTGCCGCGCAGCAGCACGTTGAGCCCGATCGCCATGACCTTGGCCGATTCCACCATGTCCTCGATGCCAACCCATTCGTCCGGCCGGTGGGCGAGGTCGAGAATGCCGGGGCCATAGGCGATGCAATCGTAGATGTGACCGATGCGGGCTACGTGCTTCTGGTCGTAGGTGCCGGGCGAGATGACGTAATCGGGCTCACGGTCGAAGATGGCCATGATGCCTTGCGCCACCGCCTTGACCACCGGCGCATCGCGCTCSGTCATCAGCGGCAGCACTTCCATCAGGTCGCGGATYTCRTARTYGAAYTTYTTGCGCTCGCGCTTCAGCCGCTCGAGAATGCCGGTCACTTCGCCTTTGACCGTGGCGAGATCTTCCTCGAGCAGGAAGCGGCGGTCGATGGTAAGCCGGCAGGAATCGGGCACGTTGGGCGAGGGCAGGCCGGGCCGGAAATCCTCCGTCTGGCCGCCATGGATGGAATTGATGTTCATGGTCGAGCGTTTTGCGCCCTCGGGCACGACCGGCATGCGCGTCATCTTGCGGTCGAGCGCCGGGAACAGCTCGTCTTCGAAAGCCCTGAGCACGGCACCCATATGGCGCACCGCATTGTCGCCGAGAAACGGCATCGAACCGTGCGCGATCTCGCCCTTGGTCTCGATCTCCGCCCACCAGACGCCGCGATGGCCAAGGCAGATRCGGTCCTTGTTCAAGGGCTCGGGGATGATTACGTGGTCGACCCTGGGTTTGGAGAAATAGCCCAGCCYGGCCAGATGGGCGACGCCGCCGAAGCCGCCTGATTCTTCGTCGACCGTGCCTGATATTTCGATGGCGCCGGGAAAGTCKGGATAGACTTCCATGAAGGCTTCGGCGGCGATGATCGAGGCGGCCAGGCCGCCTTTCATGTCGCAGGCGCCGCGGCCATAGACCCTGCCGTCGTTGACGACGCCGGCAAAGGGATCGACGGTCCAGCCGTCGCCGGCCTCGACCACGTCGATATGCGAATTGAAGTGGACGCAGGCGCCGGGTGACCGGCCGTCGAAACGGGCCACGACATTGACGCGCGGGTAGCGATCGGTGTCGCCGGGTGTGCCTTCGGCGCGGATGAATTCGGTCTCGAAGCCGCGCTTCTTCAGCCGCTCGCCGATATATTCGGCGCATGGCCGGTAGGCCTCGCCGGGCGGATTGATGGTTGGAAAACGGATGAGGTCGGCGGTCAGCGCCACGACTGCATCGCGCTTGTTATCGATTGCTTGCAGGAGTCGTTCGTTCATCAGGAGAGTTGAGCAAAGAACGACGTTGCATTGCAAGCCCGCCAGCAATCAAGTCCGTGCGACGTGTCGTTGCGGCAACTATCGCGGGAAATCGTTCAAATTCGCTGCTTCGGATTGGCGAATTGATCAAGGAGTGTGTGTTATCCCGTTCACCTGCCATTAAAAAGATGAAAAACATCGTGAGGGCAGACAGGCAAGGGCAATCAAAGGGGTTTGGTCGCATGAAGAAGTCTTTTCTAGTCGCAGCGGCGATGTTGGCAACCGCGCTGTTTGGTGCGCCGGCCGCAAGCCAAGCGGCCATGTTGGAAGCGAGTATCGACGTGTCGTCGCAGACGATGACGGTCAGATATGGCCTGGAGGTCTATCGGTGGACCGTGTCTACCGCGCGTCCCGGCTATTTCACGCCGCGCGGCACCTACCGGCCGCAGCGCACGGCGCGGATGTGGTATTCGAAAAAGTACCATATGTCGCCGATGCCGTATTCGGTGTTCTTCCATGGCGGCTATGCCATTCATGGCACTGGCGCCGTCAGGCAACTCGGCCGCCCGGCCTCGCATGGCTGCGTGCGGCTGCACACGGCCAATGCCGCGGCCTTCTATTCGATGGTGCGGGAAGTGGGCTTCGGCAATACGCGCATTGTCGTGACGAACTAGCAGCGGCTACTGGTTCGCTCAGGCGGGCCCTATCGGCTGGCGTGGAACTCGCATTCTCGCCGGCTGCTTGCTCAGGTATTTGGCACAGGAGCCGGCTTCGACCGCTTCTTGCGCCGCCAGTTGCTGATCTCCCACCTCTTGTGGAACCACATCCACTGGCCGGGATCCTCGCGCACCCAGCGCTCGACCACGTCGTTCAGCATCTGGGTGGTGGCGTGGACGTCGACGCTGCCGTCGGCCGTGCGCGGCAAGACCAGTCTGTCCTCGATCTCGAGCCGGAAGCGGTTGCCTGGCAGTCTGATGCAACGCGCCGGATAGACGTCGCAGTCATAGTGACGGGCAAGGGTGCCCAGCACGCGGTTGCTCTGGCAGGGACGGCCGAAGAAGGTCGTATCGAGGCCGTTGGAGAATTTCTGGTCGACAAGGACGCCGATATTGCCGCCGTTTTCCAGGACGCCTGCCAAGGCGAATGAGGCGCCGGCCATCGACGGCAGCAGCGATCCCATGGTCGAGCGGCGTGTCGAAAGGATGTAGTCGGCGAGGTAGGGGTTGTTGGGCGGGCGAAACAGCGCCGTGATGTTCATGCCGAAGGTCGCCGCTGCCACCGGCAGCAGCTCGAAATTGCCGAGATGGCCGGTGAAGACGATGTGCGGCCGCTTTTCGGCGGCGATCTCGACGAAATGCTCCGTTCCCTTGACCTCGACGCGGCCGGGCTTGGTTGCCGCGGGGTCATAGTCGAACAGGGCGTCCAGGAAAATATACTCGGCGGCAAGGCGGGCCATGTTGCCCCACATGTCGGAGGCTATGGCCTGGATCTCGTCTTCGCTCTTTTCCGGATAGGCCTTGCGCAGATTGTCGACGGCAACCTGATGGCGCCCCACCCTGGGGCCGATCAGGCGCGCCACGCGGTCGGCGAAATTCAGGGCACTATCAGCCGGCAGCAGGCGCAGCACCGAGATGATCATCATCGCCGCGCGCGCAACCACCCAGTAGTTCAACTGGCGCAGTTGCCGGCCGTAGCGATACCTCAAGTCCCGGCGAAGCTTCTTGAACACAGGCGTTAGCCGACCCGCAGGATGATCTTGCCGAAGACGTCGCGGCCTTCCATGCGCTTCAGCGCGGCATCGATGTCGCTGAAGCCGACCTCGGTGTCGACSACCGGTGCGACCTGACCGGCCGCCATCTTTTGCATGGCGTTGGCCATGTTCTCCATGCGGCAGCCGAAGGAACCGAGMAGCTTCAACTGCTGYTGGAAGAGTTGCATCAAGTTGATCTGCGTCGACACGCCCGAGGTCGAGCCGCAGGTGACCAGGCGGCCGCCGCGCTTCAGGCACAGCATCGAGGCGGCAAAGGTGTCGGCGCCGACATGTTCGAAGACGACATCGACGCCCTTCTTCTTGGTCAGCTTGCGCACGACGCCTTCGAAACGGTCGTCGCGGTAGTTGATGACGTGGTCGGCGCCCAGCGCCTTGGCCTTGTCGATCTTGTCGTTGGAGCCGACCGTGGTGATGATGGTGCAGCCCATCCGCTTGGCCAGCTGGATCGCCGCCGAGCCGATGCCGGAGCCGCCGGCATGGACAAGGATCGTCTCGCCCGGCTGCAGCCTCGCATTGTCGAACAGCATGTGCTCGACGGTGCCGAAGGTGACSGGCGCGACRGCSGCGCCRAYGTCSGTCACGCCGGGCGGGGCGGGGACCAGCAGGCGCGCCGGCAGGTTGATCTTTTCCTGCGCGAAGCCGTCGAGATGGAAGCCATGAACGCCCGAAACATGTTCGCAGAGATTGTCGCGGCCTTCGCGGCAGGCGCGGCAGAGGCCGCAGGTGCGCGCGCCATAGATCGACACCAATTGTCCAGGCAGCAGGCTGGAAACGCCGGGACCGACCGCYTCGACCTCGCCGGAGGCTTCCGCGCCGACGACCAGCGGCAGCTTGCGCTTGGCGAAGGCCATGCCGCGCCAGCCCCAGACGTCGATATGGTTCAGCGCCACCGCCTTGATGCGCAGCGTGACTTCGCCGAGTGCGGGCGGCGGCGGGGGCGGCAGGTCCACCGTTTCAAGACGGCGGTCCTCGATAAGTTGCAGTGCGCGCATAAGGCCTGTCGGTTCTGCTCTAAAGCGCGACGCGCTTTAGTTCTTTGTTTTATGCATGTCGTTGTCGCAAAACCGAGGTCACTTTTGCGCGACATGCATTGGCGGAAAGCGCTCGCTTAGACCGGTTCCCGCGCCATGACAAGGCAAGTGTTCTGGCCGCCGAAGCCGAAGGAGTTCGACAGAACGCTGCGAACCTCGGCATTGCGCTTCTTGTTGGGCACCACGTCGAGCACGATCGCCGGGTCGGGATTGTCGTAGTTGATGGTCGGCGGAATGACGCTTTCACGCATCGTCATCAGCGAAAATGCCGCCTCGACAGCGCCGGCCGCAGACAGGGTGTGGCCGATCATCGACTTGTTCGACGAGACCGGCATCGAGCCGATCCGCTCGCCGAACACGGTCGACAGCGCCAGATGTTCCATCTTGTCGTTCTCGGGGGTCGACGTGCCGTGGGCGTTGACATAGTCGATCTCGTCTTCACTCATGCCGGCATCGGCGAGGGCGGCGCGAACCGCGGCAATGGCCGGCGAAGCGTCCGGCTTCGAGCGGGTGCGGTGGAAGTCGTCGGCCTTCTCGCCGCAACCGCCCAGGACGCCGAGAATTGTCGCGCCGCGAGCCAATGCCGCCTCAAGCGATTCCAACACCAGCGCCCCGGAACCCTCGGCCAACACGAAGCCGTCGCGATCCCTGGAGAAAGGCTTCGATGCCTTTTCGGGAACATCGTTGTGCGTGGAGAGCGCCGAAAGCAATGAGAAGCGGATCAATGCCTCGGCGGTGGCAGAACCGTCCGCGCCGATCGATAGCGCCCGATCGCATTCGCCGCGGCGGATCGCCTCGACACCGAGCTGGATGGCGGTGGCACCTGAAGCGCAAGCCGTCGACAGGGTGATCGGCAGACCGCGTGTGCCAAGGCGATCGGCAAGGCGGTCGGCGATCGAACCGAACTGGGTGGTCTCGAAAATATCCAGCTCTTTCAGGCTACGCGCCACCCGAAGCAGTCTTTCGGCGGCGGCGTCATCCTTGTCCTTGTCAGAATTGTAGAGCGAGAAGCGCTCGGCCCAGTCGAGTTCGACCGGCGGCGATGCGAGGAAAAGCGGTCCGCGGAAATCGCTGGAATCAACACCGGCTTCGGTCACCGCTTCGAGGCCCGCAAGCTCGGCCAACTCGTAGGTGAGCGGGCTGGCACCTTTCGAACTCGACGGCAGGAAATCGACCATGCCGGAGATGCGGGTGTTTAGTTGATCGATGGGAAAGCGGGTGATCGGGTGAATGCCCGACTTGCCGGAGGTCAACGCCGCCCAATTATCTGACTTGCCGACGCCRAGCGAKGTGACCACGCCGATGCCGGTGACGGCGACGATCGGCCTGCCCATGTGATCTCTGAAATTGGTCATCGGGAAGCCCTCGAGCGATTTATCTCTAACAGCATGGTGGATGCCGCCTTACGCTGACTTGACCAGCGCCATGCCCTCGAATTGGTGATAGCCGATCGCCGTTGCAAGGACGCTTTCGGGGATGCCTTCGAATGGCTTCTCGGCTGCGGCATCAAAGACGGGGTAGGCGGCCTTACGCTCGACGGCGAGTGCCGCCAGCGCCACGGCGAAGGGAAACTGCGCTTCCTTCATGTGCCCGGTCAGCGTAGCAAAACCGCGCGTGGCGATCGCCGTATTGGCATCGAGCGCTGCCTTCTCGGCAGTGGTTGCGGCATGCGCGCCAGAGGCGCCCGAAAGTGCCAGCAGCTTGCCGTTTGGCAGCGCCACCTGGCTGAGCAGTGCGGCGATCTCGGCGTCGAGTTCTCCGCGCGAACGCCTGGCGCGGCCGGAGACCACTGGCCCGAGCTCGGCATAGATCTTGCGCCCGCGGCTCATCGCGTGTTCGCGCTGTTCCAGCACCAGGAAGGCACCGCCGGAGCCGGTTACAACGCCGCCGCCTTCGGTGCCTTGTCTTTGCCAGACAGGCTTCCACGGGCCGCGATGCAAATAGCCGGCGAGCTCGTAGCCGAGCAGCATGTCGGAATGTTCGGTCTGGAAGGCGCCGCCGACCAGGACGTGCGTCGACTGGCCCGAGCGGATGCGAGCAGCCGCGGTCTCGACTGCGGAAACACCGGCACCTTCTTCGCCCATGAAGGTACGTGACGAGCCCGTGACCTTGTGAACAATGGAGATGTTGCCGGCGAGTAGGTTGGAAAGCTGAGCCAGGAACAAAGTCGGCCGCAATTCGGTGGTGAGCTTCTCATTGAGCAGCACGTCGCGGTCGTTGCGGCTCTCGGAAGCGGCCAGAATGGCGGCATCGACAGCCTCGTCGCGCTCGCCGCCGCCGGCGGCGACAACCATGTCCATGGTCGTGCAGAGCTCGTCATTGCCTTTGATGCCGGCGTCGTCGAGCGCAAGCCCGGCGGCATAGGTGCCGAGCCGCTGCCATGTTTCCATCTGCCGCTGGTCGCCGCGCTTGGCGATCTGCAGGTTCCAGTCGATTTCCGGCAGCGGGTGGACAGTGTAGGGCGCAAAGCGCGCGGCCTCAATCACCGGCTGCAGGCCCGGCTGCGCCAGCTTCTGCCAGTGGGCGTCAGGGCCTTCTCCCAGCGAGGAGACAAGGCCGATACCAGTGATGACGACGTCGCGAGGGCTGCTCATGAGCGGCTTTGTGGGTCAGGTGGTGGAGCGCGTCAAGGTCGCGCGCTCAACTGACGTCAGGCGGTCTTGGCGGCGACCAGCGCGTCGATCTTGGCGCACAGGTTCTTCATGACGAAGTAGTCGTCGGTCGAAGCCTTGCCGTCATTGACTTCCTGGGTCCACTTTTCCAGCGGCACCTTGATGCCGAATTCCTTGTCGATGGCAAAGACGATGTCGAGGAAATCGAGGCTGTCGATGCCGAGATCGTCGATCGTGTGGCTCTCGGGCGTGATGGTGTCGATATCGATCTCGCTGGTGTCGGCAATGATCTTGGCGACTTTGTCGAACGTGGTGGACAAGGGCTTTTCCTTCTTTGCGGGCGGAATCTGTCCGCATCTTGTTTGGGCGCTGTCTAATTGGTTTTTCCCGGCAGGAAAAGGCCTGATACGCCGGGCGCAGATGGGAAGCGTGCCTAGGAAACGCAAGAAGGGCCGCCGGTCAACCCGGCGGTCCCTCCCGTTACCGTTACGTCAGCTCAGCTTTCGCGRAGCTTGACCAGRTCGTTCAGCAGYCCGCCCGTTCCGTTGTGRACGGTCAGCCGCTCGACCTTGCCGGCGATGTTTTCCAGAGCCTCGAGCTCCTTCAGCCGCAGCATCACCGGGTTCTCCGCCATCACCCTGGCCGTGTTGAGCAGGGAACGCGTGGCGTTCGTCTCCTCGCGGCGGCGGATGACGTTGGCCTCGGCCTGCTTTTCGGCCGAMACCACCTGGTTGAGGATCTCGCGCATCTCGCCCGGCAGGATGACATCCTTGAGCGCGATATCGCTGACCTCGACCCCGATCTCGGCCATGTCGGCACGGACCTTGGCCGCGGCTTCCTCGTCGACCGTCACCTTCTTTTCRAGGATCTGRTCRAGCGTSAGCSCSCCAAGMGYCTTGCGGAAGGCRTACTGSAGGGCGCGGTAGAGGGCTTCRGMGAAGTCCTTCACAGCGCTCACCGCCTTGACCGGATCGACGACMCGGTATTCGGCGGCGATGTTGACGCGGATCGTGACGCGATCCTTGGTCAGCACTTCCTGCCCGGCGACGTCGAGCGACTGGCGCTTGAGGTCGACGACCTTCACCTGCACCATGCGTCCGACGTTCCAGAAAGCATGCACGCCCGCCGTCAATGTCCGCACCAGGACACCGTCGACGAACAGCAATCCAGCCTGGCCGTCGACGACCGGATGGACCGACATCAATTCCGCCTTCCGAGCCTGGCCGAGCCGGCGCATGATCGCCGGATCGATGGCGAGGTCACCCGAGGTGTCGGCCACCGTGACCTTCCACGGCCCGGCGTCCGTCCACAGCACCAGCTTGCGGTCCGGCGCCAGCACGGCATGCAGGTTGCCGTCACGCTCGATGACGGCGACATCCGTGCGCCCGGTGCGAACGACGGTGAGATGACGCGCGGCCACATCCGGGAGCTTGTCGAACAACGCCTTCTCGTACGCCGAAACGAATTCCGGGTTCTTCAGATCGTGCCGCGACACTTCAAGGCTTCCACCCCGGTTGGCGAGCCAATGCTCGCCCGGCAGCAGGACAGCCTTGATCTCCCCCTTGTAGAGGGTGAGGGCACGTTCGTTTTCCTTTACGAGGACGCGCTCGCGCCCAAGAACCTTATCGAGAACAGTCATTGTCTTACTCCTGTCGGGCATGGCCCCATGCGAGGCGTCAACTCATGCGTCGATCTTCCCTTCGTTTCTCGTTTCACATCGTTTCTAGCGTCATAGTCCGGGCACGAATGATCCGGGGACTGGTGGCATCAAATCGCAGCGGGCCTTCGGGAGCGGATCGCGGGGCAGCGAAGCGGGCTCGGCAAGCCTTGGCCTCCCTTGCCGGCGACGCTGCGCCTTGATCGTCACCGCGGGCCTGGCCGCGAGCCGATGGCGTCGGACCTTTCGGTACGGCCTTGGCCCGAAGGCTTCGGCCATCCGTCAGGTCGTCAGCATTCCAGTCCCCGGACCGTTTTCAGATAACACCGTGGCAGGGTGCTGGCTTATCAGGCCAATGGAGAAGGAATCGAACCTTCGACAGTCAGATTAACAATCTGATGCTCTAACCAAACTGAGCTATCCGTGGTGCAGACAGCAGGATTCGAACCTGCGACCTCCGGACCCAAATCCGGCGCTCTCCCCCTGAGCTACATCCGCGATCCCAATCCCCAAARCGGCRCCGTATACAGGGCGGCAAWGCCGCCTGCACGGGCKGAGACGAAAGCTCCAACCGYTGTGCTCGCTTCGGTTYTCGTGACCGGGAGCGCGCCTATAGCCCCTGCGACGGGTTGTCGCAAGCGGCATTGTCGCGGCGAATTTGCGGCTTCTTTCGGCGGTGGCATTTCGGCAACACTAGCCGATCGGCAATTGCATGTACCAATGTACCATGGTACAAACCAAACTATGGAAATAGAACGCGTGCAGACCGGGGTCCGCCTGGAAAAGCGGTTGGTGAAGGTGCTCAAGGCCCTGGCCGAACATCGCGACATGAGCCTCGGCGATCTCATCGAAGGAATCGTGCTGCACGCCTTCGAAGGGCAGACGCCGTTTTCCCCGGCGACGCTTGAAACGATCAGCCAACTGAAGCGCATCTACGGGTTGGAGCTTGGCGCGGCGGACAGCCACCGTCTGACCGAAGCGCCATCCTCAAACTGAATGGAAAGGGAAGGCGAATGACGAACCACCTTGAACGCAGCCACAGCATCGTCCTTTCCGGTCCGGTCGACCGCGTCTTCCCGCTGTTCACGCCGATCGGCGAGACTTTGTGGGTGGAGGGCTGGGATCCGAAATTTCTGCATCCGCAAAGCGGAGAAACGCGGCAAGGCATGGTCTTCCGAACCGCTCACGGTGAGGAGACAACGCTCTGGGCCTGCGCCGACTGAGATCCAACCGCGCATCGTGTCCGCTATGTCAGGGTCACCCCGGACTCGCGCTTCGGATTTGTCGAAGTGGCCTGCCGTTCGGCTGCCGATGGCGGCACCGAAGCATCGATTGCCTATACGTTCACGGCTCTGAACGCGGCGGGAGAATCCTATCTGTCCGAACTGACGGAGGATGCCTTCGCGCACATGATCGAGACCTGGAAAGTTCGCATCGATGCGTGGCTGCTCACTGAGACGTCAGTTGGCACTGATCATCATTAGAGCGGTTCACCGTTTCACGGAAATGGCGAACCGCTCTAACTCTTTGTTTGACGCAATTCCGGACGGAAACCGTTTCACACTTTTCCTGGAATTGCTCTAGAAGGTGACGCGGCCGAGCACGCGCAGACCGTCGCCCTGCGGCTCGACGACCACGGCCTCGCCCTCGCGCGGCGAAACACCGGTCAGGGCCACGATGTCTTCCAGATGGGTGACCATGACCAGATTGTCGGAGCCGGAATAGGCGCGGATTTCCTTCATGATCGCGGCGATCTGCGCCGCCTTCTGGGCATCGTCGCCTTTCAGCAGATCGAGTGGCGCAAACAGCTCCGGCTCGGCCTCGAAGGCGATGCGGGCGGTGTCGAGGCAGCGACAGTAGCGGCTGGAAAGGACTCGCTCGATGGGCGCGGCGCGGGCGGCAAACAAGGCGCCGATCTTGCTCGCCTGCTGCTTGCCGCGCGCCGACAGGTTCATCTGTGTGGCGCAGCTGTCGATATCGAAATTGGCCGGGTCGGTAGTGCCGGTGACCATGGCATGGCGCAGCAGCACGACATGGCCGCCATCGCGCAGCAACGCCCAGCCGGCATCCGTGGCATGGGCCGCGACGGGAGTGACGAGCAGGAACAAGGCCAAGGCAAATCTGATCATCGCAGTCCTTCCAGGAGCCTGGCATCAGACTCCGACCATTCGCATATAGGGATTGGAAAGCGGGCACAAAGACAAGCCGGAAGCCGGCCGCGTCTCGAGTCTCACTTTTTGGCGATCTGCTTTTTCACCAGATCGATCTTCTGGTCGGTCAGCGGGATGGGGAGGGTGTAGCCGGCTTCGGTAAAACCCTGTTTGGCGTTCTCGAAGAACGCGATGGCCTCGAGATATTCCGCCTTGCCGCCGCCATAGGTGGCCCGGTTCCAATGGATGTCGCCAAGATTGTTCTGTTCGAAGGCCCACTGCATGGGCTGGCTTTCCCTGGTGAACACTTTCAGCGTCGCGGTGAAAGCAGCCTCGGCCTCGTCGAGATATTTGCCGGTCCTTTCGATGTTGCCGAGGTTGAGCAGGCTCATGCCGATGCCGTTCTGGGCATTGGCCCAGTCGACGGGCGCCGTCTCGAGGGTCAGCACCTCGAGGGCCGCCCGCCGGGCGGCGATCGAATCCCGCAGGGTTTTCGGATCGGCATTGCTCATGCTCAGCCAGTGTAAAGTTGAGCCGAGGCCGGCCTGGGCCAGCGCCCATTGCCGCGGGTTGGTCTCGCGCTTGTACTCGCGCAAGGCATTGCCGTAGGCGTCGACCGCCTCGTTGTAATGCTCGGCCTTGTCCGTCACGCCGCCAAGCAGTTGCAGCGTGTTGCCGAGATTGTAGTAGCTCATCGCCCAATCCTGCGGGAATTTCCGCCTGACATAGACCTGCCGGGCTGCCTGGAAGGCTACCGCCGACTGTTCGAGTTTGGCCGCGTCACGTGTGCGCTGGCCAAGCGTTTGGTAGATCGAGCCGAGATTGTTCTGCGCCGACGCCCAGTCCATCGGGAATCGCTGCCGGGTAAACACCGTCAGCGCATCATCATAGGCCGCGGCTGCCTCTTCGAGCGTGTCGGTGCCCATGTCGAAACGGGCAACGCCGCTCAGCGCGTTGCCGAGGTTGAGCCGGCTGGTCGCCCAGGAGACCGGAAAGGTCTCGCGGGTTCGTACTTTCAGCGCGGCGCGGAAGGCATCGGCCGCCTCGTTGATCTTCGCCTTGTCGTTAAGCTGGATGCCAAGCGTCACCAGCGTGTTGCCGAGATTGTTCTCGACCATCGCCCATTCCACGGGGGCTTTCTCGCGCGTGTATTCCTCGAGCGCCAGCCGGTAGGCGGCCTCCGCGTCCTTCAGATGCTCGCCGGCGGGCTCGCGCTCGGAGAGAGCAAAGAGCACCAGGCCGAGATTGTTCTGTGAAGCGGCCCAGTCGAGCGGCAGCTTGTCACGGGGACGCTTTTCCAACGCGGCGCGCATCGCCGCCACCGCCTCATTGAGGCGCTTCGGGTCGCTCTCGCGYTCGCCGATCTTCAAMAGCACATTGGCGAGGTTGTTCTGCGCGGCGGCCCAGTTTCGGTCGTCCTTCTCGCGCTCGAAGACGACGAGCGAATCGCTGAAAATCTGGGCTGCTTCTTCCAGATGCGCGGTTTCGGTCTCGCGCTCGCCGATGGTCTGCAGCACCACCGCCATGTTGTTGCGGGTGATCGCCCAATCTCTGTTCTGCTGGCCATTGGGAATGAAATTCAGGATGACGCGGTAGGCTTCGATCGCATGCTGCAGCGCATCGAGATCGCCGGTGGCGTAACCGTAAGAGTTCAGSGCCTCGGCTTCCTGGTTCTTGTAGTTCCAGCGCAGCTTGTCGTCCCATTTCTCGACCAGCGAGAAGGACTTGGCGTAATCGTTGGCGGCGGATTTGTAGTCGAAGACCAGTGCGGCGGCGTCGGCGCGTTTGGCATAGATGGCCGCGTCGGCGATGCGTTTCTGCCTGACCATTTCCTCGGCATCGTCGACAGCACCGCTGTTCTGCTCGACCCTGCCGACCGCGTCGTCGAGGAATTTGCGCGCCGTCACCATGGCGCCCTGGCCAATGGCCTTGTCGGCGGAGGCGACCAGGCGCTTTATCTCGGGATCGTCGGTGCGCAGTGCGGCGCGCTCGGACATCATCTTCTTCAGGCGCTCGGCCTGGCCGTCGAGCACCTTCTGCAGGTCGGTCGGATCTTCGGGGATATTGTCGGTGCCGAGTGCCCTGAGCACGCCATAGAGTGCGTCGAGCGGCACGCCATCCTGCAGCGAGGCCAGTTCCACCTGCGCCCGCTTCGGGTCGGGCAGGTCGGAAATGGTCAACAGCAGTTGCCGCCGCTCGCCGGTGATCAGCCCGTCATCGCCGGTCGGCTCCGGCGGCGCGACGCCAAAATAAAGCAGCCGGCGCAGGCTTTCATTGACCCAGGGGCGCTGCTTCGCCTTGGTGTCGAGATAGACCTCCTCGGTCACCATGCGCATGACCGAGCCAAACTCCGTGCCTTTCATCGCCGCAAGGTGGCGCAGCAGGGCTGCCGCATAGGGGCTGTTTTCGCCGGCCGCACCATCCAGCGCCGGGCGGCCCGGTTCGGCGGCGAAGCCGACCACCGTGCCGAGGCTCGCATCTTGCGCCGACGCATTGGCGAGCGCCTTGGCGCCACGCACCGGTTCCAGCCCGCCAGTGCCAATCGGCTCGGCGGAAGCGGTCGGCGCGCGGCGCACCACGGCGTCCGCCGGAAACGGATTGGTGCGGCAGGCATCGAGCAGCATGATCGTTACCGGCACAGTCTTTTTCAATTCGTCCATGACGGCGGATATCGGCACCAGGGCCTGGCCTGCATCCTTSAGCGACGASACATCGGCRTCGACCGGMACCAGATARTTCTCGCCGCCGGCCTCGATGCCGTGGCCGGARTARTAGATGAAGGCGACGTCRGCGCCTTCGGCRTCCTCGACGAARCGTTCGAGGTCGCGCTTCAATTTCGACGCATCGCGATCGGTGACGTTGCGGGCGTCGAAGCCGAGGTCCGTCAGCATCTTTGCCATGTCGCGGGCGTCGTTGGCCGGGTTGGGCAGAACGGCGATGTGCAGGTAATTCGACTGACCGATGATCAGCGCCACGCCCTTCAGGCTTTTCGTCTCGGCAAGTGCAAGCGCCGTCGCGGCAAGACAAAACAGTGCGGCGACGAAGGCCGTCAGCGACATCCGCGCAAAAAAATTGCGTCCCGAGGTTTCGACAAAGGTCATTTGTCGTTCGTGTCCGCCCTGATATTCCAAACCCTCTATAACGCTGCCAGTCTACCATGATCAAATTTGGGCATGATCAAATTCGGGCAAGGTCAAATTCGGGCGCGATTGCGCCGCGCGCGTGGCTCGCCTATCCCTGAAAAATGTCTCCGCTCACAGAAACCGTGCTTTTCGTCTTCAGCCTGGTTGCGCTCGGCTATCTCGCCGGGTTGACCGGCTATCTCAGACCGGCGAGCGGCGAGGGCATATCGGAGTTCGCCGTCAACGTGGCGATGCCCCTGCTTCTGTTCCAGACGATGGTCAGGTCCGACTTCCATGGCTTGGCGCCATGGCCGCTCTGGTTCGCCTATTTCACGGCGGTCGCCATCACCTGGGCCGCTGGCCATCTGGTCACCACCCGTGTCTTCGGCAGGGATGCCCGTGCCGGTGTCGTCGGCGGCGTGTCGTCGGCGTTTTCCAATGTCGTGCTGCTTGGCGCGCCCTTTATTC
>NZ_JBFUGJ010000026.1:0-37738 GCF_056402975.1 Mesorhizobium sp. P3_A9
GGTGCCGGTGCCGAGCGAAGCTCGGCGGAGTGGGGGTCGACAATCACGCTCGACATCACGCCAGAGCCGCCGCCATCGTCGCGTAGTAGAACGCATCGAAGTTGCGCAGCGTCGGCTCGTTCGGCAGGTCCGGCAGCACGCGGTTGACGATGAACGGCACCTCTTGCTCGGTCAGCCCGCCATGCGAGCGCAGCGGTTCGTTGAGGGCCGCCAGATCGTGGCGGTGTTCTGAGGTGCCGATCGTCTTGTTCTCGGTCGAGATCAGCACGATGTCGCCGATGCGGTCGGCCGGCAGTTCGAAACGCTCGCAAGCCGTCGGACTGTCGACGACCAGCATGATGCCGTCAATCTCCGCCAGCCGCGCCATGATGCCGGCCTGATCCGCACCAGCTGGAAGATAGGCGGTGGCGAAGGAACCAAGCGCGCCGTGGTGCACGACATAGGGGTCGGTGATCGGCAAGATGACTCTGGCGGCGTCCTTGCCAAGCCACTCGTCGAGCAGGTCCTGGACATAGACGACGTCGGGCGAGCCATCGGCCTTGTGCTTGGGCTTCATGCCATGGTCGGCGGTGACGACGATCGCCGCGCCCAGCGCATCGAGTTCGGTCAGGTATTTGTCGAACATTTCGTAGAAGGCGTTGGCCTGCGGTACGCCCGGTGCGTATTTGTGCTGCACGTAGTCAGTGGTGGTCAGGTACATGATATCCGGGCGGAATTCCCTGAGCAACTGGACGCCGGCGGCGAAGACGAATTCCGACAGTTCGGCCGAATAGACCTCCGGCACCGGCAGGCCGAAATGCTTGGAGGCATTGTCGAGGCCGTGTTCTGCGACGGTCGTGGTGTCCGACTTTTCCGCCGAGAAGCACAGCGCACGGCCTTCGGCGAAGGCCAGTCCCTTGCCGAGCAGGGCGCGCAGCTTGTCCTTGGCGGTGACCACCGCCACCTTGGCGCCGGCATCGTAGAAGGCCTGAAAAATGGTCGGCGCGCGCAGGAAGCGCGGGTCGTTCATCATCACTTCCTTGCCGGTCTCGCGCTCGTAGAGATAGTTGCCGCAAATGCCGTGCACTGACGGCGGACGGCCGGTGGCGATCGACAGATTGTTGGGGTTGGTGAAGCTCGGAATGACCGAGTGGGCAAAGCGCACCGTGCCCTTCTGCTTGATCCTGACCAGAGCCGGCATCAGCCCGGCCTTGATCGCTTCGTCGAGATAGGCCGGTTCGCAGCCGTCAAGGCAGATGGCGATGGCCGGCACACGCGGCCAGGCGTAGGTGCGGCCGTTGACTGCGACATTGATGGGAGACATCTGGTTCATCGAAAAATCCTCGAGATCGGCCGCTTCAGGCGGCGAGTTTGGCGCGCTCGGCGAGTGCGGCTGCGGGTGGAGCGGCGGTGTCGACGCCCATTTCATGAAGCGAGAAAGCCGCCGCCTCGACGACACGGCGCATGACATGTTCGTCCATCTGGCCGATGCAGCCAACGCGGAAGCTATCCACGGCGGTCAGCTTGCCCGGATAGATGATGAAGCCCTTGTCCTTCATCAGCTCGTAGAAGCGGTCGAAGGCGAAGTTGGCGTGGGCCGGGTTGAAGAAGGTGACGATGATCGGCGACAGCCAGCGATCCCCAAGCAAGGTCTCGAAGCCGAGGTCGCGCATACCGGCCACCATGACGTCGCGGTTCCTGGTGTAGCGGGCGCCTCGGCCGGCAACACCGCCCTCGGCCTCGTGCTGGCGCAGCGCTTCGAGGAAGGCGGCGACGACATGCGTCGGCGGCGTGTAGCGCCACTGGCCTGTCTTGTTCATGTGCGCCCATTGCGCATGAACGTCGAGCGACAGTGAATGGCTGCGACCCTTGGCTGCTTCCRGCTCGCTCTTGCGGGCGATGATGAAGCCGAAGCCCGGCACGCCCTCGATGCATTTGTTGGCGGACGAGACCATAGCCTCGTAGCGGATCTCGTTGACGTCGAGCGCGACGGCGCCGAAGGCGCTCATGGAATCGACGAGCAGCTTGCGACCCTTGGCATGGACGGCTTCGGCAATCTCGGCGACCGGGTTCAAAATGCCTGAGCTGGTCTCGCAATGGATGGCGATGACATGGGTGATGGCCGGGTCGGCCTCAAGGGCCGCCGCCACCTCGTCGCCGCGCGGCGGCAGATAGTCGCCCTTGTCGATCAGCGTATAGGCGCGGCCAAGATACTGCATGGTCTGCGCGGCGCGCAGGCCGTAGGCGCCGTTGGCCAGCACCAGCACCTTGCCGTCTTTCGGGACGAATGAGCCGAGCATTGCTTCGACACAGAAGGAGCCGCTGCCTTGCATCGGCACGCAATCGAATTCGCCGCGTGTATCACCGGTCAGCGCCAGCAGGCGGCGGCGCATATCTGATGTCATGGCGCGAAAATCGCCGTCCCAGGATCCCCAGTCGCGCAGCATGGCCTGCTTGACCGAATAGGCCGTGGTCAGCGGACCCGGGGTCAGCAGATAAGGTTCGCCCAACGCCGGACTGGCCAGCGGCTCCGCGGCAAATTTGGTCTCGGCGAGCATGGTGTCCTCCGACAGATCGCTGCTTTTTGATATGGCCTTAGTCTCGGCCCGAACGACATATTTGTAAAATCGTTATTTCATATCGAAGTATCGATTTAAGCGATGGATAAGTTGGCCGGCTTCCGTCGAGCAGTTCCGCCTTGTCATGCCAGCGCGGGAGCCATCTCGTCCGCGGTCCCACCGCCCTTCGCCAGCCGGCTTTCGAGCAGATCGCCGCTTTGCGTCAGCAAGGGATAGGCGACCGAGGCCATCAGCGAATTGATTTCCTTCAGCGCCCGGACCGCCTCCAGATGGATGTCGCTGGTGTCGATGCTTTGCGGCATTCCCGATTGCAGGCGCTTGAGGTGACGGTCATGGCTCATGCGTTCCAGTTTGCGCATCCGCTCCTTCTCGACGACGAGTTGCCGCGCCGACTCGAGATCGCTCGACACCAGCACGTTGAGCGCAAGCTGCATGTTGGCCATGACACGGGTATGAAGCCCGGACAGTTCGCTCCAGCCATCGCCTGAAAAGCGCAGGTTCTTGTCGCGCAATTCCTGGGTGAGCATGAGCAGGTTCTTGGCGACGATGTCGCCGGCGCGTTCGAGATTGATGGCGAAATCGGTGAGTTCGATGCCGCGCTGGGCTTCGGCCGCGGCCATGCTGCCGCGATTGACCTCGGCGATGTAGAGCTTGATGTCGGTATGGGCGCGGTTGACCTCTTCATCGAGCTTCTGTGCCTGGCGGATCTGCTCGGCGGTGCCGGCGTCGAAGAAATCCATCACCGGACGCAGCATCACCTCGACGACCTCGCCCATGCGCAGCAACTCGCGGGTCGCGCTGGCCAAAGCGAGGCCTGGCGTGCGCATGACGCTGCGGTCGAGCGCGCTGCTGCGACGCGACATGAGGTCCGTGCCTTCCTCCGTCTTTGCCACCGGCCTGTCGGCGATCAGCAAGATGACCAGCCGCTCCATCATGCCGGTGAAAGGCAGGCAGAAGACCACCAGTACCAGATTGAAGGCGAGGTGCAGATTGACCAATTGCCGGCCTTCGGTTGTGCCGAACAAATCCGTGGGGAACGCCACAGCCTGAAGCGCGAACAGGGCGGCAAGTGCTGCCGTGCCGCGAAAGATCAGATTGCCCAGCGGGACGCGGCGCGCCTGGACGGCCTCGCCGCGCGTCAGCCAGACGGCGATCAGCGCGCCGCCGCAATTGGCGCCGAGGATGAAGAACAGGCCGACTTCGACAGGCAGGACACCCTGCGCCGCAAGCGTGACGAACAGCAGGATCGCCGCGACGCTGGAGTGGATCAGCCATGTGAACAGGGCAGCAGCGGCAAAGGCGGTGAAATAGTCGGCGCGCAGATAAGAGATCACCAGGGGCAGCAAATTGCTCTGCCGCATCGGCGCGGTGGCCTCGCCGATCATGTGCAGCGACAACAGCACGAAGGCGATGCCCATCAGGATGCGCCCACCCTGCTTGATGCCACGCGCCTCGAACTTCAGGAACATCGCTCCGCCGACCAGGATCAGCGCCGGGATCAGCCAGCTGAGGTCGAAGGACAGCACCTGCACCACCAGGGAGGAACCCAAGTCCGCGCCAAGCAGGATCGCCAGCCCGGCCGACACCGAGACCATGCCGCTGGCGGCAAAGCCGGCCGCTAGGATGGCGACGGCGGTGGAGCTTTGCAGCAGCACGGCAAGCACCGTGCCGGCGCAAGCCGACCTGATCCGGGCATTCCGGGCCTGTCTCAGCGCATCGCGCAATGCCGGGCCACAGGCGCGCTCGACACCGGTGCGCACCATGCGCACGGCCCAAAGCAGCAGCATGACGGCACCCGCCAGATGCAGCAGAATGATGGAAAATTGCATGGCCGCGCCTCCAACGGCCGGCAGGGACGTCGACCCACACTCAGGCTGATGGTCGGCTAAACATAAGTCAAATCGTTCGTTTCTATCTTTTAGTTAGCGCACCTTATGATAGACTGCGGTCGATTTCAGCGTCTCGGAGGCACAGACGATGCGCTACGTTCAGCTTCGGGCCTTTCATCAGGTGGCCATATCAGGCGGGTTTTCGCGGGCCGCCGAAGCGCTGTTCCTGACCCAGCCGGCCATATCCGACCAGGTGCGCAAGCTCGAGGAAGAGTATGATGTGCTGCTGTTCAACCGCAACAAGAAGCAGGTCACGCTGACCCATTCGGGTCAGAAGCTGCTCGAAATAACCCACCGCATGTTCGATACCGAACAGCAGGCGCTCGAACTTCTGACGGAGTCACGCGCACTGCGCTCCGGAACGCTGCGCATTGTCGCCGATGCCGCGCATCATCTGCTGCACATCCTCGGCAGTTTCCGCGCGCGTTATCCCGGCGTCCAGGTCTCGGTGCGCGCCGGCAACACCGAGACGGTGATCAGCAGCCTTTACAGCTATGATGCCGATATCGGTGTCCTGGGCGAGATACCGACGGGACGCGATTTCGAGGTGTTGAAACTCAACTCCACGCCGATCATCGCTTTCGCTTCCGTCGATCATCCGTTGGCTGGCAAAAAGTCGCTGACGCTCAAGCAGCTTTCGCAGGAATCGCTGGTCATGCGCGAGCGCGGCTCGAAGACGCGTCAGAAGCTCGAAGACCTCGCTGCGGCTTCGAAGATCGAACTGAGGCCGGTGATCGAGGCCGAAGGCCGCGAGGCGGTCCGCGAGATCGTCGCCTCGGGCGCCGGCATCGGCTTTGTCTCGGCGGCCGAGTTCGGCCAGGATTCGCGGCTGGTGCCGATCACCATCGACGCGCCCGAGACGCTGATGGACGAAGCGCTGATCTGCCTGCGCGAACGCAGCGGCGGCAAACTCGTGCGCGCCTTTCTCGACATGGCGCGTTCGATGTCGGTGGATTAAGCCGCCACCGCTCTCACCTCCAGCACATCCGCCTTCACCCGCTCGGACTTCGGGTCGTAAGGACTGCGCAGATGCGCTGTCGCGGCATGGCGTATACCGGCAAGATCGATCTCGAAACGACCGCCGCTGAGGAACGCAGCGTCGATGCCGGTTTCATTCTCGATCAGCCCGAGCGCCACCGAGCAGCCAAGCGTGTGGTCGTAGGCAGCCGAACGCACTTCGCCCACCGGTTTGCCGTCGCGCAGGATCAGTTCGCCGCCCCACAGAATCGGTTCGGCATCGTCGAGGGTGAACAGCACGACGCGCCTGGCCGGCGCCGCCGAAGTCTTTGCCTCGAGCAGCGCGTCGCGGCCGATGAAATCATCAGGTTTGTCCATGGCGACCGCGAAGCCGAGCCCAGCCTGCCAGGGGTTAATGTCGGGCGTCAACTCACGCCCCCAGGCGCGAAAACCCTTTTCGATGCGCAAGGCGTCAAGCGCGTAGTAGCCGGCATCCAGCAGTCCGAATTCACGGCCCGCCTCATGCAGCGCCTCGTAGACGCCGACGGCGAATTCGGTCGGCACGATCAGTTCCCAGCCGAGTTCGCCGACATAGGTCATGCGGTTGGCATAGGCCGTGGCGTAGCCGATATCGATCTCGCGCATGGTGGCGAAGGGGAAGCCGGCATTGGAGAGATCCGCCGAGGACAGTTTGCCCAAGAGGTCGCGCGAGCGCGGCCCCATGAGGGCCAGCACCGCATAGGACGAGGTGACGTCGGTCAGGACCGCATGGGCATCGGACGGGATGTTTTTGACGATCCAGTCGGCATCGTGGAGGGCTTGCGCCGAGCCGGTGACGATGAGGAATTTCTCCGCACCCAACCGCATCACGGTGAGGTCACTTTCGTAGCCGCCGCGCGCATTGAGCGCGCCCGTATATACCGACGTGCCTATGGGCACGTCGACATTGCCGGCGCAGATCCGGTTGAGCACGGCACAGGCGTCGCGGCCCTGGACGAGCAGTTTTGCGAAGGAGGTCTGGTCGAAGATGGCAACCGCTTCACGCGTCGCCTTCATTTCGCGCCGCACCGCCTTGTGCCAGTTCTGGCGGCCGAAGGCGTAGTCGTTCTCAGCCTTCTCGCCTGGCGCGGCAAACCAGTTGGCGCGCTCCCAACCCATTTTCGAGCCAAAGCAGGCGCCTTTTGCCGCGAGCCGGTCATAGAGCGACGAGCGGCGGAACGGCCGCGCGGTATCCAGTTCGCGGTTCGGCCACGGCATGGCGTAGTGCAGGCCGAGCGTCTCCTTGACCCGATCATGCAGCCAGCGCGGATTGTTGTTGAACGAGGCGAAGCGCCTGATGTCGACCGGCCACAGATCCATGGTCGGCGCACTGTTGACGATCCACTCGGCCAGCGCCCTGCCCGCACCGCCGGCGCTGGCGATGCCCATCGAATTGAAGCCGGCGCCGACATAGAAATTCTTCAGCTCCGGCGCCTCGCCGAGGATGAAATTGTTGTCCGGGGTAAAGCTTTCGGGACCATTGTAGAATTTCTTGACCTCGGCCTCAGCCAGCTGCGGCACGCGGACAAGCGCGTTTTCCATCAGGATCTCGAACTGATCCCAATCGTCCGGCAGCAGCGCGAACTCGAAATTCTCAGGGATGCCGTTCATGCCCCACGGCTTGGCGTGCGGCTCGAAGCCGCCCATGACCAGGCCGCCGACCTCTTCCTTAAAATAGATGAAGCCGTCGGGATCGCGCATGACAGGCAGGTCGGGATGCACACCCTCGATCCTGCCGGTGACGATGTACATGTGCTCGGCCGAATGCAGCGGCACCGAGACGCCGCACATCAGCCCGACCTTGCGCGCCCATTGACCGGCACAGTTGACGACGATCTCGGCAGCGATGCCACCACGGTCCGTCTCGACGCCACAGGCGACTCCGTTTTTCACCGTGATGCCGGTAACTTTCACCCGCTCGAATATCCTCGCGCCGCCGTTGCGCGCACCTTTGGCGAGTGACTGCGTCAGATCCGTCGGATTGGCCTTGCCATCGCCAGGCAACCAGACAGCGCCGACCAGATCGTCGGTCGCCATGACAGGCCAGAGATCGCCGGCTTCCTTCGCCGATATGACATCGATATCGACGCCTTGCGCGCGCGCCGACGCGGCCGTGCGCTTCAGCACGGTCATTCGATCGGCCGTTCGCGCCACCGACAGCGAGCCACAATTCTTCCAGCCGGTGGCGAGCCCCGTCTCGGCCTCCAGCTCGCTATAGAGCTGCGTCGAATATCGGATCAGGCTGGTCATGTTGGAATGGCTGCGCAACTGGCCGACAAGGCCGGCGGCGTGCCAGGTGGTGCCGCCGCTAAGCTGGCCCTGTTCGAGCAGCACGACATCGGTCCAGCCGAGCTTGGTCAGGTGATAGGCGACAGAGCAGCCGATAATGCCGCCGCCGACAATGACGATTCGAGCCTGGGTGGGAAATTCATGTGCCATGAGCGTTCCGCCATTTGAAGGGATGGCGGACACTAACACAGGAAAACCAAATATCAACTCAAAAAGTCACAAAATATCACATCAATGACGCAACGATGAGTTCGGGACCCTTTTGCGAAAGCGCCTCGGCAAGGGCGGGTTTGGGATTGGCGTCGACGATCACGCCCGCAGCGCGGTCGAAATTCGGAACCCTGAGCGGCGTCAGCTTGCCGAACTTGCTGCTGTCGAGCACGAAATAGGCTTTTCTGGCGAGCGCGATCATGCGGCCGCGTTGCTCGGCGCCGGCGCGGGTGAAGTCCGTGACCTCGCCGTCGGGGGATAGGGCGCCGCCACCGAGAAAGGCGATGTCGACGCGAAAGCGGGCCATGGCATCGAGCGTGTCGATGCCGGAAGCCGCCTCCTCGCCCGGATCGATTTCGCCGCCCAGCATATGCACGCGCATGCCGGGGACATGGCAAAGATGCAGTGCAATCTTCAGGCTGGCGGTGCAGATGGTGAGATCGCGCAGTCCGGCCATGGCCTGGGCGACGGCGAAAGTGGTGGTGCCGGAATCGAGAAAGACCACCATGCCATCCCTGACCAGGCCGGCGGCCGCTTTGCCGATCGCCGCCTTGCCACCGGCATTTTCCTGGCTGCGCAGGCTCATCGCCGGTTCGCTCGGTTCGAAGCGAGCGGCACCGCCATGCACGATGCCCAGCCTGCTCTGGTCCGAAAGCAGCTTCAGGTCACGACGGATGGTTTCGCGCGAGATATCGAAGAACTCGGCCAGTTCGGCAACACTGACGGACCCCTGGGCGCTCAGCCGCCTCAGGATCTCGTCGTGACGGCGCGGGGCAAGGGCGCGTGCCGGCAGGCGGCTGACGGGAGAMATGGCAATCCCTTATGTCGAGCATTGATGTTGCAATATGTGGCAGTGAACCGGCGCGCATGCAACCGCGCCTTCGGCCAGGGTTAGGGCTTCCGCGACAGGCCGCCGCTTTCTATCGCATTGACGAGCGTCTTGCTGCCTTCGCGAAGATGCTGCCGCAGAACGCTCACGGCTTTCTTGCCGTCGCGCCGGCGGCAGGCGGCCAGCAGGTCGCGGTGCTCGCTCTGCGAGCGGGTGCGATAGTCGAGGTTCGACAAGAGGATGCGGACATAGCGATCGGCCGCGTTGTGATGCGCCTCGATCAGGCTGAGCAGACGCTGGTTGCCGCAGGCATGGTAGAGCGAGAGGTGAAAGGTGCGGTTCAGCGCCCCCCAGCGGCCGACATTGCGCTCGGCGTCGATCTGGTCGAGCACCTGTTCGGCCTCGTCGAGCTTGCCGTCGGACAGGGTGGCCACGGACAGCCGCAGCGCTTCGCATTCGAGCAGTTCGCGCACCGCGTAGATTTCGCTGATTTCGGCACCGTCCATCCGAGCGACATGCGCACCCTTGGTCGGGTGGATGGAGACGATGCCCTCGGCTTCCAACTGGCGAAGGGCGTCACGGATCGGCATGCGGCTGAAGCCGAACTGCTCGGCCAATTCGTCCTGGCGCAGCGCGGTGCCGGCCTTCAGGGTGCCGCTGGCAATGGCCTCGCGCAGCACGTTGGCGACCTGCTCCGCCACCGTCTGCGGCCTCTCGATCAGGCTTTCCGCAAATCCGCGCAATCGATGCTCCCCTGTCACGCGGAATCGAGCGTAGTGGAAAACCACCGGACTGGATATGAGTATCCTCGTGTACGACCTGCCGCTCCTACCGCCAGACTGAGTTGCGGATCACCGAGCAGAAATTGCCGCGGTGGAAATGCGGCTCCTTGTCGGCGATCACATCGGCCTTGACGTTGCCGAAGGTGGTGTCGGGCTTGTGCTTGATGCCGTCATAGAAGGCCTGGATGATGTCTTCCTTGAAGGCCGGCGTCCGCGGGAAGGCCTGCACCACCGTTTCGCGCTCCTCGTCGGAATATTGCGCATGGGTCAGCCCGAGCACGTCCATCTCGACGCCGGCCGTCACCAGCGCCACGACGGGATGCATGTGAACCGGCACGCCCGGCGTGGTGTGCAGCGCAATCGCGGTCCAGACCGTGTAGGCATCCTCCTCGGCAATGCCATGGCTGCGCAGAAAGTCGCGCGCGGCGTGAGCGCCATCGACCTCGAAACGTTCATGCTGGCTCGAGTGGCTCGGCATCAGCCCGATGTCGTGGAACATCGCGCCGGCGTAGAGCAGTTCGCGATCGAATTTGAGCCCGCGATGCAGGCCGGCCAGCGCGCCAAAATGATAGACGCGGCTCGAATGGTTGAAGAGCAGTTCGGTCTCGGTGTCGCGGATGAAGGCGGTGATGGCGCGCGCCAGTTTGCTGTCGGGAATGGCGCCGTTGAGGATGGTGGCCATGATGTCGTCTCCTGATGGATCTGAGGTGACAATCTAGGCGCTATCGGCTATGGCAGAAATTGTTTTATCACGATGATTTCTGCCAAAGCACTGAGAAAGCAGACTTGGGAGCTGATGGGGAGCGGACAGATGGTTTTGCGGATCGGCATCCTCGCCATGGACGGCGCGCAGTTGCTCGATGTCTCCGGGCCGCTCGATGTCTTCGCCGAGGCCAATCTGCAGGCTGGCCGACAAGCCTACGTCCTATCGGTCGTCGCAGCGGTGGACGGCCCAGTAAGCTGCTCCTCGGGAGCACGGCTGCTGCCCGATTTCGTTGTTGGACAGGCTGACATGCCGCGCCTCGACACGATGCTGGTGGCCGGCGCGCCGCATTTGGGACGATCGGCGCACAGCGCGCCTGTGCTCGACTGGCTGCGCGCCGTCAGCACGACTGCCCGACGCTATGGATCGGTCTGCACCGGCGCCTTTCTGCTGGCGGAGGCCGGACTGCTCGACGGCCGCCGCGCCACCACGCATTGGGCCGTGGCCGACCGGCTCGCCGAGCGCTTTCCCGAGGTGATCCTCGATGTCGACGCCATTCATGTGCGTGACGGCAAGATCAGGACGGCGGCCGGGGTGACCGCCGGGCTCGACCTGGCGCTGGCGCTGGTCGAGGAAGATCTCGGCGCCGAGATCGCGCGTCGTGTCGCGGCGCAGCTCGTCATGTATTTCCGCCGCAGCGGCGGCCAGCTTCAGTACAGCCGCAAGGGCGCCGGCAGCCCGACCGGACGGTCGGCGCTGCAACAAGTGCAGCGCTGGGTCATCGCCAACCCCGCTGCCGAGCACGGCGTCGACCAGCTCGCTGGCCGCGCCGGCATGAGCCCGCGCCACTTCGCCCGACTGTTTCACCAGGAGGTCGGCATCACGCCGTCAGCCTGGGTCGAGGCGATCCGGGTCGAAGCCGCGCAGCGCCTGCTGGAAACGGGTGCTGCGCCGAAGCTCGTCGCCGACCAATGCGGCTTTTCGGACGTCGACACGTTTCGACGCGCCTTCCAGCGCAAGATCGGGGTGACACCTGCCGCCTATCGGCGTGTTCAGGTCGATGAGGCACAGACCCCCGCCTTGATGGCGGCGGAGACGGCTGCGCCTAACCCTCGACTTCGACGGCAACCACCGCGGCGCAATCGCCGGCCTTGACCAGGCCGGGAAAATGCCGCGCCGCCAGCATGCCCGACATTTTTGCCCKGATCTCCTGCGGCGCGATGCCGGTGCGGCCGGTGGAATGGATGCGGGCAAGCACCGCGCCCTTTTCGACGGGTTCGCCAAGATCGACCATGGTTTCGATCATGCCGTCGTCTTCGGCAAACGAGAAGCAATCGCCGGACGGCATGTCCAGCCACTGGGTTCTGCCCTTCTCGACCGCACCAGCAACAATGCCGGCGTGGCGCAGCACATTGAGAATGCCGCGCCGCGCGACGCGCACGGTTTGCGCGCGCGAGGTGCCGCCGCCGCCAAGCTCGGTGCTGACGAAGACCTTGCCCATTTCCTCCGCCGCCGTGTCGTACATGCCGACCGAGTCGATCTCGATCATGCGCATCGAGAACGGGGCGGAGAATGCGGCCACCGCGTCGAAGGCTTTCTGCTCCAGCACCTTGTCGGGCAAAGTGTGCGCGGCGCAGAACGGCACGAAGTCCAGCGTCCTGCCGCCGGAATGGAAGTCGAAGACGATGTCGGCGCGGGGCAGCAGCTCACGCTGGAAATAGTCGGCGATCTTCTCCGTCACCGTGCCGGCCGGCCGGCCGGGAAAGCTGCGGTTCATGTTGCCCTTGTCGATCGGCGATGTTCGCGTGCCGGCGCGGAAGGCCGGATAGTTCATCGCCGGCACGATGATCACGCTGCCGCTGACGTTCCTGGGATCGAGCGTGCGGGCAAGATCGTAGAGCGCCAGCGGCCCTTCATACTCGTCGCCATGGTTGCCGCCGGAGAGCAGCGCCGTCGGCCCCTCGCCATTGTTGATGACGCAGATCGGGATCATCACCGAGCCCCAGGCCGAGTCGTCGCGGCTGTAGGGCAAGCGCAGAAAACCGTGCTGGACGCCGTCCTTGTCGAAATCGACAGTCGGCGCGATCGGCGACGGGCGGAGGCTGGACATCGGGCTCAATTCTTCACCACCAGTTTGCGCGGCACATTGGCCAGGCACTCTACACCGGATTCGGTGATCAGGATCGACTCAGTAATCTCCAACCCCATCGTCTCCAGCCACAGGCCGGTCATGAAATGGAAGGTCATGCCGGGCTTGAGTTCGGTGCGGTCGCCCGGGCGCAGGCTCATCGTGCGCTCGCCCCAGTCCGGCGGATAGGACAGGCCAATCGAATAGCCGGTGCGGTTGTCCTTGACGATGCCGTATTTCTTCAGAACGGCGAAGAAGGCATTGGCGATGTCCTCGCAGGCATTGCCGGGTTTCGCCGCCGCAAGCCCCGCCTCCATGCCTTCCAGCGTCGCTTTCTCGGCATCGAGGAATTCCTGTGTCGGCTTGCCGAGGAACACCGTACGCGACAGCGGGCAGTGGTACCTGTTATAGCAGCCGGCAATCTCGAAGAAGGTGCCCTCGCCCGACTTCATCGGCTGGTCGTCCCAGGTCAGGTGCGGCGCCGAGGCATCGGCGCCCGACGGCAGCAGCGGCACGATCGCCGGATAGTCGCCGCCAATACCGTCAACGCCGCGCGTGCCGGCATCATAGATTTCGGCGACGAGATCGCATTTGCGCATGCCGATCTCGATCTTGTCGACGATGCGCTGGTGCATCGCCTCGACGATGCGGGCGGCCTTGCGCATATAGTCGATTTCGGTCGGGCTCTTCACCGCGCGCTGCCAGTTGACCAGGGCGGTGGCGTCGACGAAGCGGGCATTGGGCAGATGTTTTTGCAGCGATGCGAAGGCGGCGGCCGAGAACCAGTAATTGTCCATCTCGACGCCGATGGTAAGCTTGCCCCAGCCGCGATCGGCAAGCACGCTGGACAAGAAATCCATCGGGTGACGCTCGGTCGACTGTACGTAATGGTCGGCATAGCCGAGGATGTTGTCATGTGCGAGATAGGCGGTGCGCTTGGCGCCGTTGGCGTCCTGGCCTCGTCCGTACCAGACCGGCTCGCCCGATGGCGGCACGATGACAGCCTGATGCACGTAGAACGACCAGCCATCGTACCCGGTCAGCCAGGCCATGTTGGAGGGATCACTGATAACAAGTAGATCGACGCCCTTCGCCTCCATGGCTCGGCGCGTCTTGGCGAGGCGATCCGCAAATTCGCCGCGCGAGAATTTCAAATTTGGTTGCATTGTTTTTGGTCCTCGTTTGTTGGGCCTGAAGCCTGTTTCAACTTTGTTGAATCCGGCTCGTCCCATTTTTCCGGATCATGCTTTGGCCAGCATCAGCTTTCAAAAATGGTTCCGGCATTGGCCGCCCGCGCCCGGTCGCGGGCGAGCGTCGCGATCGCCGTGTCCTGCACGCCGGTGCCGGTCAGGTCGGCAATGGTGATGTCGCTGACTGAGCGCCGGCCGTGTTTCGCGCCGGCGATGATCTGGCCGAGTTCGGTCACCTCTGCATCTGCGGCCAGCACACCCGCCGCGATGGCATGATGCAGCTCGCCCAGGCGCCGTGTCTGGCGGGCGCTGTCGGCGACATAGAGGTCGGCCATGCGCAGGATGGCAGGCGCGATCTCGTTCTTGTGTTCGGCATCCGAGCCCATGGCGGTGATGTGCTGGCCAGCGGCGACGAAGCCGGCCTTGATCAGCGGCTCGGTCGAAGGCGTGGTGGTGACGATGATGTCGGCACCGGCAACCGCATTTGCCGCGTCTGATACGGCGCGCACGATGATGCCGAGTTTTTCGCGCAAGCGGGCAGCAGTGGCTTCGGCCTTGGCTGCGTCGCGCGCCCAGATGCGTGCTTCCTCGATCGGCCTGACAAGGCGCAGTGCTTCCAATTGCAGACCTGCCTGCAAACCGGCGCCGAAGATCGCTGCTACGGTCGAGTCTTCGCGCGACAGATGCTTGGCCGCGACCGCGCCTGCCGCAGCGGTGCGGGCATCGGTCAGATAGCCATTGTCGAGCAGCAGCGCCTCGACCACACCGGTCTTTGCCGACAGCAGCACCATCATGCCGCCACCGCTCGGCAGGCCGAACTTCGGATTGTCGAAGAAGCCTGAGCTGATCTTGATAGCGAAGCCATCGATGCCGGGCACATAGGCGGTCTTCACATCGACCTCGCCGCGATGCTCGGGGATATCCAGCCGCAGGATCGGCGGCATCGCCACCGGCAGTGTTGCAAGCGCGCGGAAAGCATTCTCGACGCAAGCGACGGCATCGAGATCGAGCGTCACGATCTTGCGCAATTCAGCTTCAGTGAGGATCGTCATCCGGCTCATGCAGCGCGCTCCGTGATCGCGTCGCCGCAGATGATCTTGCGGTGCGCGTTCATGTCGATGTTGCGGCCGGAGAGAAGCACCACCACCGGCCCGTTCGCCTTGACCTTGCCGGCGAGCAGTGCGGCGATGCCGACGGCGCCGGCGCCTTCGACGATCTCGCGCTCCTGCGCATAGGCATGGCGGATGCCAGCAGCGATCTCGTCCTCGCTGAGCAGAATGACGTCGTCGAGCAGATCGCGGCACATGGCGAAGGTCAGCCTATTGTCGAGGCCGATGCCGCCGCCGAGCGAATCCGCCAGCGTCGGCAGTTCTTCCACGAGCACTGGCTTGCCGGCATCGAGGCTTGCCCTCATCGCCGCCCCACGCGCCATCGAGACGCCGATGATTTTTGTGCCGGGGCTGACGCCCTTGATGGCCGCTGCCACGCCGGAGGCCAGCCCGCCACCGGAAAGCTGGACCAGGACGAGACCGGCATCCGGAACCTGCTCGACCATCTCCAGCCCAAGCGTGCCTTGCCCGGCGATGATTGCGGGATGGTCGAAGGGCGGCAGCATCACCAACCCCTCGTGTGCCACCAGCCGCTCGACCTCCTGCTGCGCGTCGTCCTGGCTGTTGCCGACGATGCGGATTTCGGCGCCCAGCCGGCGGATTTCGTCGAGCTTGTTCTGAGGCACCAGACGCGACATGCAGATCACCACGCGCATGCCTTCGAGCTTCGCAGCATGCGCCAGCGCCCGGCCATGATTGCCGGTCGACGCCGCGACCAGGCCGCGTGCCTTTTCTTCCGCGCTCAATGAGGCGACGGCATTCGAGGCGCCGCGCAGCTTGAAGCTGCCGGTGGTCTGGCGGTGTTCGAGCTTGAGGTGAACGGGGATGCCCATCTGCTCGGAGAGACTTGAAGACGGCACAGTTGGCGTGCGCTCGGCCTTGCCGGCAATGCGCTCACGCGCGGCTCGAATATCGCTAAGAGTGACGGTCGCCATGATCGTCAATCGCGCGGCAAAGGCAGCGTCATCAGACGGCCGAACTCCGGACGCGGCGTCTCATCGCCACACAGCCGAAGACAGTTCCAGGCGCTGGCTTGGTTGCTGGTCACCACAGGGCGGCCGATTGTCTCCTCCATGCCGGCAACTGCGAGGGCACCGCGCAATGCCGTGCAGGACACGAACAGCGCTTCGGCGCTCGCATCGGTCGTCTGGCGCGCGAGATCGACAAGCGCTGACGGCGGAATACGCGCCATCTCGCGGTCGTCCTCGAAACCGAGGCAAGTGAAGCTGGCGATCTCGAAACCACGCGCTGCGAAATAAGCCGCCATCGGCCTGGAGGTTTCGACCGTGTAAGGGGTGAGGAGGCTGATCCTTTTCGCCCCGAGTGCCTTCAGCCCGCGCACGCCCGCCATCGGCGGGGTGACCACGGGAACGCCGGGCTTGGCCGCCTGGATCGCGGCCCCGATCTCGGCATCGCCGATCACCACCGAGGCCGAGGTGCAGGAGTAGCAGATCGCATCGAGTTTCTCGTCGGGCAGGATCAGCGCTGCTCCCGCGGTCAGCGCCGGCTGCATCTTGCGCAGGTTTTCCGGCGTCGTCGGGTTGGCATAGGGAATGCGCGCGACATAGACGCCGATGCGTTCGCTCGCCACCATGCGGCGAAAGTCCGGCTCGCTGGTGTGGTCTGTGGCCAGGATGATCAGGCCGATGCGCCGCTCGAGCGGCCGATCATCAAGCGATGGCCGTTTCGGGTGGACTTTGATGTCGGGCAAGGGTTTCACGAACTACCTCTCGATCTTGCCGTAGCGGCGTTCCAGCCAGCGCAGCAGCACGACCGAACAGAGACTGATGGCGAGGAAGAAAGCGCCGACCAGCGTGATCGGCTCGATGTAACGATAGTAGGTGTTGGCGACGCTCTTCGCCTGGTTCATCAGTTCCAGCACGGTGATTGCCGAAAGCAGCGGCGTCTCCTTGAACATGGCGATGAAATAGTTGGCCAGTGCCGGGATCATCGGCGGGATGGCCTGGGGGATGATGATGTGCGTCCAGGTCTGCGTGGCGCTGAGATTGCACGCCTTGGCGGCCTCCCACTGGCCGCGCGGCACATTGTCGATGCCGGCGCGGTAGACCTCGGCCGTATAGGTGCCGTAGTGCAGCCCGAGCCCGATGACGCCGGCGACGAGCGGCGGCAGCAGAATGCCGATGTCGGGCAGCACGTAGAAGATGAAATAGAGCTGCACCAGAAGCGGGGTGCCGCGAATGAATTCGGCCGCCCAGCCGACGGTGCGCGACAAGGCCTTGTTGGGCGAGCGGCGTGCGAGCGCAATGCCAAGCCCGACGATCGCCGCCAGCACCGAGCCGAGCAGCGTCGCCAGGATGGTGATCTTCACCCCCTGGATCAGCGTCGGCATGATCTGCCATACGAAATCCCAGTCCCACTCCATCAGGCGCGCACCCCGTCAAGGCCGCGCGCCAGCCGACGCTCCAGCGAGCGCACGCCCCACGAGATGAGCAGCGCCAGGATGAAATAGATGATCAGGATGGTGGCGAACGGCACCATGGTGTTGCCGGTCTGGGCGCGCACCACCTGGGCCTGAAAAGTGAGGTCGGCAAGGGAGATCAGCGAGACGACCGATGTCGCCTTGAGCAACTCGATGGCGTTGTTGCCGAAGGTCGGCAGCATCACCAGAAACGCTTGCGGCAGGATGACATGGCGCATGCCTTGCCAGCGGCCGAGATTGAGCGCGATGCAGGCCTCGTGCTGTTCGCGGCCGATCGACTGCACCGCGCCGCGAACCACTTCGGCTGCATAGGCGCCGACATTCAGGCCCAGCGCCAGCACGCCGGCTTGCAGCGGGGTGAGCTCRAGGCCRATCAACGGCARCACGAAATAGGCRAAGAACAGCTGCACGAAGATCGAGGTGCCGCGTAAGAATTCGATRTAGGCGGTGGCSAGCSMSCGCAGCRCAAAGAAGYGCGACASSCGCCCCATGCCGGCAAGRAAAGCCATGATCAGGGCAAGCACCGATCCCATCAGCGTCAGCTCGATGGTGACAAGCGCTCCCTGCACTATCAGGCCGAGATAGCCGGACCACTGGGTCATTCGATTAGAGGTTCCAACGTTTGGCAGATGGGGGCAGCGCAAACTTGCGAAGATACGGCGCCGCCCCTCATCCGTCACTTCGTGACACCTTCTCCCCGTAAACGGGGAGAAGGAAGGAAGAGGCGCTACTTCGCCGAACAGAGCTTGTCGCGTGTCGTCGACATCGCGGCGGCCGCCGAGAAGCCGTAGGGTTCGATAATCTTGGCGAACTCGCCGGATTTCTTCATCTTGGCCAGCTCGACGTCGAAGGCATCGCGTAGCGCCTCGTCGCCTTTCTTGAAGGCGGCGCCGTCGCAATAGACCGGGGCGCCCTGCACCGGGGCGATGACCTCGAGGTTCGGGTCCGCGGCCTTCTTCATCAGATCGTTGATCGACAGCACCGGCAGCGAATAGGCGTCGATGCGGCCGTCCTGCACCATCTTCAGGCCGCTCTGGCCATCCGGCACGACAATGACACGTTCGCGCGGCACACCGGCATTGAGCGCCAGCTTCTCCTCGGTGCCACCGCCAGGCGCGCCGATCGTGGCTGTCGTGTCCTTGGCGACATCCTCGTAGCTCTTGAAGCCTTTCGGATTGCCTTTCTTCACCAGCATCGCCTCGGCGTCGCACAGCACCGGTTCGGAATATGCGACAGCGGCGCAGCGCTCCGGCTTCATGAACAGGCCGGCGGTGACGACATCGAAACGACCGGCCTTCAGGCCGGGGATCATCGCGCCATATTCCGAGATGGAGGCGACGATGTCGGCGACGCCGAGACGCTTGAAGATCTCGCGCGCCACGTCGGGTGCCGCGCCCGAAACCTTGCCGTCGGCGGCGACGGCCGTATAGGGCGGCTCGTTGGCAATGGCGACGCGGGCAAAGCCCTGCGTCTTCAACTGTTCGAGTTTGCTGTCGTCGGCCGAACCGGCGGTCGAGGCGGCCAGCACCGCCGTCAGTGCAAGGCCGGCGACGCCGGCCAGAATGCCAAGTTTCTTCATTGTTCCCAACTCCTTGTTTCTTGTCTTGGTTTTGGCTTCTTGCCTTGGTTTGTCTGGGGCGATCCTCCGCCCCCGCAAAGCGGTCAGACGCGATGTCCGGCCGCGATGATCTTCTTCAGGAAGCCTTGCGTGCGCTCCTGCTTGGGATTGCGGAAAATCTCGTCCGGCTTGCCTTCCTCGACGATCTTGCCGCGATCGAAGAACAGCACSCGGTCGGCGAAGTCGTGGGCAAASCCCATCTCGTGGGTGACCAGCAGCATGGTCATGTCGGTCTCGGCGCAGAGCCGCCACAGGACGTTGAGCACCTCCTCGACCAGTTCCGGGTCGAGCGCCGACGTCACCTCGTCGAACAGCATGATCTTCGGCTGCAAGGCGAGCGCGCGGGCGATCGCCACGCGCTGTTTCTGGCCGCCGGACAGCTGTGCCGGCATCGCCTTGGCCTTGTCGGCCATGCCGACCATCTCGAGCAGTTCCATCGCGCGCTTCTCGGCGGCAGCGCGCGGCGTGCCCTTGGTCAGCATCGGCGCCAGCGTCACATTGTCGATGACGCTCTTGTGGGGAAACAGGTTGAACAGCTGGAAGACCATGCCGATCTTCTGCCGCATCCTGGCCAGATGCCGCTCGTCGGCCGGCAGCAGCTGGCCGTTGCGCTCCATGTGGTAGAGTTGCTCGCCTTCGATCTGGATGTGGCCGCCATCGATGCGCTCCAGCGTCATCAGGATGCGCAGGATCGTCGTCTTGCCCGAGCCGGACGGGCCGATCAGCGCCAGCTTCTCGCGTGGCATGACCTGCATCGACAGGCCGTCCAGCACCTTGAAGCTGCCGAAGCTCTTCGAGATGCCGTCGATCTTGATGATGGACGCGGTTGTGGACAAGTGAATTTCCCCTGCTGGAGAAGCCTGTGCCCTTAACGATGCGGAACGCGCCAAATCATGTCAATTGGGAAAATAATATCATGACAATATTTCCCATTCCGCACAATTTCGGAGCAATACTGGCTTAGATGGCAAGCAGCAGGTGCTCCGGATCGCCAAGCAACAGCTTGGTGACAACGCCGAGGCCGGCGCGCAGTTCCCCTTCGGTGGTCGACCCCAGCGAGATGCGAACCGCCGGATGCCAAGGTGCGTCGGAAATGCGGAAGGATGTGCCCGGCGCGATCGCCACGCCCTGCAGCCGGGCCTGGGCGACAAAGCCCTCCTCGGCACGGTCATCGGGCAGTTGCAGCCAGACATGCAGCCCGTCGCGGCGGGCGCGATAATCGATCCCGGCAAGCACCTCGGCGGCGATGTCCTGCCGCCGCCGAAGTGCGGCGCGCTGCCAGCGCACGAGTTCCATCGCCGTGCCGTCGGTCACCCATTTGGTGGCGATCTCAGCCACCAGCGGCGTTGCCATCCAGTTCGAGACCAGGTGCCGGTTGGCGACGGCGGCAACGTAGCGGTCGGGCGCCGCGAGATAGCCGATGCGCAAGCCAGGCACGGTGATCTTGGTGAAGGAGGTGACGTAGAGCGTGCGTTCCGGGGCAAAGGCGGCCACCGGCGGCGGCCGGTCCTCGACCAGCGGACCCAGCACATCGTTCTCGATGATGGCGATGTCATGCTTGCGCGCAACCGCGGCGATCTCGGCGCGGCGCCCAGCATCCATGAGGGTTGCCGTCGGATTGATCACCGAAGGCTGCACGAACACAGCGCGGATGTCGGAAAGCCGGCAGGCTTCGTCCAAGGCCTCCGGGATCAGGCCGTTGTCATCGATCGGCAGGCCTTCGAGGTTGAAGCCGAGATAGCGCGCCAGCGGCACCAGCGTGTGGTGGCCAATCGCCTCGGTGGCAACGGTCGAGCCCGGCGGCGCCACGCTCATCAGCGCCACCGTCATGCCGGCGGTGGCGCCGTTGGTCAGGCTGATGTTCTGCGCGGAGACATCGAGCCCGCACAATTTCAGCCATTCGACCGCCACGGCGCGGTGGCGCGGGAAGACCATGTTGGGCCGGAAAGACAGCGCCGAACTCGACGGCAGGTTCTCGGCCAGCCAGCCTAGCGCCTGTTTCAGCCGCTCCAGATGCATCGGCTCGCAGACCGGTTTCAGGATCGAGAGATCGATGACCTCGCCCAGGCGCTCGGGCAGATAGGGCGGCTCCGGCTCGCGGCGTTGCGTTTGCACGAAGCTGCCACGGCCGATCTCGCCTGAAATCAGGCCCCGCCGGATCAATTCCTCATAGGCGCGGCTGACCGTCTGCACCGACAGCTTGAGATCATCGGCCAGCCGGCGATGCGTCGGCAGCCGGGCGCCGTTGGCGAGGCGCCCGTCATGGATGGCGCGCGCGAACTGGTCGGCAAGCGACTGATAGGCCGGCCGCCGGATGAGCGCGGGATCGGGTTGCCACAATGTCATGACTCATTAGAGATCGAAATCAGTGCAATTGACAATCGAAATAATGCGCCATCATGGTACTGTGGACGAAAAAGTGGGCGCTGATGACTGCTGCGAAACTCGACCCGATCGACCTCAAAATCCTCGACGCCATCCAGCGTGACGGACGCATCACCAAGCTGGCGCTGGCCGAGCAGGTCGGGCTGTCGCCGACGCCTTGCTGGATGCGGCTGCGCAAGCTGGAGAAGGCCGGCATCGTCTCGGGCTATCACGCCCGCATCGCCATGCGCGTCGTGGCGCCGGTCGCCACCGTGCTGATGGAGGTGACGCTGGCCAGCCACCGCCAGGCTGATTTCGACCGCTTCGAGCGCGTCATCCGCGATATCCCCGAAATCGTCGCCTGCTGGTCGGTGGGCGGCGGCGTCGACTATGTGCTGAAGGTGATGGCGCGCGACATCGACGCCTACCAGCGGCTGGTCGACAGCTTGCTGGAGCGCGAAATCGGCATCGACCGCTACTTCACCTACATCGTCATCAAGACGGTGAAGGACGATATCGCACTGCCCATCGCCGACCTCTTGCCGGCGACGCCTTAGCGCCGGAGAGATCGCCTGCCCGATCGGTGCAATAGAGAGAGACTCTCTATCAGCGCGCTCCCAAACAGCCTCTCTGTCTGCTCGTGGTGGGTAGTCTTCCCGCATCAGACCGCACCGGGAGGCTTAGACCATGTCCGCGCATTTCGCCCGCTCGCATCGCCATGAGGCGCTCGACCGCCTCGCCGACCGCCGGCTGCTGCGCGAACTTGCCTATGTCGACGGGCACTGGACGGCGAGTGAGGCCGCCGAAAGCTTTGAAGTCACCGATCCGGCGACGGGAAGCACGGTCGCCTTCGTTGCCGCGCTGGATGCGCGGCAAACGACGAAAGCGATCGATGCCGCGGCGCGGGCCTTCCCGGCCTGGCGCGCGCTGCTGCCGCAGGAGCGGTCAAGAATTCTGCGAAAATGGTTCGAGCAGATCGTCGCTGCGAAAGACGATCTCGCTCTGCTGATGACGCTGGAGCAAGGCAAGCCGCTGCAGGAGTCGCTCGGCGAGATCGATTATGCCGCCTCCTTCGTCGAATGGTACGCGGAGGAAGCCAAGCGTTTGAACGCCGAGAGCGTCACCAGCCATCTGCCGAACGCGGAAATGATGGTGCGTCGAGAGCCGCTCGGCGTCGTCGGTGTCGTGACACCGTGGAATTTCCCCTCGGCGATGCTGACCCGCAAGGCGGCCGCCGCCCTTGCCGCCGGCTGCACCATTGTCGCGCATCCCTCCTCGGAAACGCCGCTGTCGGCGCTGGCGCTGGCTGAGCTCGGTGAGCGCGCCGGCCTGCCGGCAGGCGTTTTCAACATCGTCACCGGCAAGGCCGCGACGATCGTCGGCCGCATGTGCGAGGACCCGCGCGTCCGCGCCATGAGTTTTACGGGCTCGACCGAGATCGGCAGGCTGATCGCCGCCCAGAGCGCGCCGACGATGAAGCGGCTGGTGATGGAGCTTGGCGGCCACGCACCCCTCATCGTCTTTGGCGACGCGGATATCGACAAGGCGGTCAACATCGCCATCGATGCCAAATTCGCCACATCGGGCCAGGACTGCCTTGCCGCCAACCGCATCTATGTCCAGCGCCCGCTCTACGAGCGCTTCTGCACCGCCTTCGCCAGGCGCATCGAGGCGCTGCGGATCGGCAATGGCCTCGCCGACAAGATTGATATCGGGCCGCTGATGCATGAGCGCGCCGTGGCCAAGGTCGAGGAACAGGTCGCCGACGCCATCGCTCGGGGCGCACGTTGCGTCGCCGGCGGCAAGCGGCATCAGGCCGGGCCGCTGTTCTACCAGCCGACGCTGCTGGCCGATGTGCCCGATGAAGCGCTGATCATGCACGAGGAGACTTTTGGACCGGTCGCCGCCGTCACGCCTTTCGACAGCGAGGACGAGGTGATCGGGCGCGCCAACGCCACCGAATATGGCCTGGTCGCCTATGTCGTGACCGAGAATGGCGCCCGCCAGCAACGCATGGGCCGCGCGCTCGACTACGGCATGGTCGCCATCAACCGCGTCAAGATCACCGGCGCACCGATCCCGTTCGGCGGCGTCAAGCAGTCCGGCATCGGCCGCGAAGGCTCGCGCCACGGGCTCGAAGCCTTCACCGATCTCAAATATCTTTGCCTCGATGTAGCTTAAGCTACGCCGGAAACCGTCCCTTCGTCAGGAGTAAAAAATGCTCGACCAGTCCAACGAACTCGCCGCCTGGGATCGCGACCACTTCTTCCATCCCTCGACCCATATGGGCACGCATGCACGGGGCGAGAGCCCGACCCGCATCATGGCCGGCGGTGAAGGCGTCACCGTCTGGGATAACAATGGCAGGAAGAGCATCGACGCCTTTGCCGGCCTTTATTGCGTCAATGTCGGCTATGGCCGGCAGAAGATCGCCGATGCCATCGCCACCCAGGCAAGCAACCTCGCCTACTACCACGCCTATGTCGGCCACGGCACCGAAGCCTCGATCACGCTTGCCAAGATGATCATCGACCGCGCGCCGAAGGGCATGTCGAGGGTCTATTTCGGCCTCTCCGGCTCCGACGCCAACGAAACCAACATCAAGCTGATCTGGTACTACAACAATGTGCTGGGACGGCCGGAGAAGAAGAAGATCATTTCGCGCTGGCGCGGCTATCACGGTTCGGGCGTGATGACGGGATCTCTGACCGGGCTCGACCTTTTCCACAACGCTTTCGACCTGCCGCGCGCGCCGGTGCTGCACACCGAGGCGCCCTATTATTTCCGCCGCGCCGACCGCTCGATGAGCGAGGAGCAGTTTTCGCAACACTGCGCCGACAAGCTCGAGGAGATGATCCTGGCTGAGGGGCCCGAAACCGTCGCCGCCTTCATCGGCGAGCCGATCCTCGGCACTGGCGGCATCGTGCCGCCGCCGGCCGGCTACTGGGAAAAGATCCAGGYCGTGCTGAAGAAATATGATGTGCTGCTGGTCGCCGACGAAGTGGTCACGGGCTTCGGCCGGCTGGGCACCATGTTTGGCTCCGATCATTACGGCATCAAGCCGGATCTGATCACCATCGCCAAGGGCCTGACCTCGGCCTATGCGCCGCTGTCGGGCGTCATTGTCGCCGACAAGATGTGGCAGGTGTTGGTCGAGGGTTCCGACAAGCTCGGTTCGCTCGGCCATGGCTGGACCTATTCGGCGCATCCGATCTGCGTTGCCGCCGGCGTCGCCAATCTCGAACTGATCGACGAGATGGACCTGGTGACAAATGCTCGCGAGACCGGCGCCTATTTCCGCGCCGAACTGGCCAAGGCGGTCGGTGGCCACAAAAATGTCGGCGACGTGCGCGGCGACGGCATGCTGGCGGCGGTCGAGTTCGTCGCCGATCGGGATGACCGGGTGTTCTTCGACGCTTCGCAGAAGATCGGGCCGCAAGTGGCGACAGCGCTGGCCGCCAGCGGCGTCATCGGACGCGCCATGCCGCAGGGCGACATTCTTGGTTTCGCGCCGCCACTCTGCCTGACCCGGGAAGAAGCCGACATCGTCGTTTCGAAGACGGCCGATGCGGTGAAGAGCGTGTTTGCCAATCTCTGAGATCGACCGATGAATGCGATAACCGGCACCCTCCCCGCCACCATGGCCGCCGTGCTGCTCACCGGGCACGGCGGACCGGAAAAGCTCGTCTACCGCACTGATGTGAAAGTGCCCGCGCCTGCCCCTGGTGAGGTGCTGGTCAAGGTCAGCGCTTGCGGCCTGAACAACACCGATGTCTGGGTGCGCCAGGGCGCCTATGGCACGGAAGAGGACGCCGCCGCCGTGTCAACGTGGCGGCGGCAAGGCAACACGCTGACCTTTCCGCGCATCCAGGGCACCGACACGGTGGGGCACATCGTTGCCGTCGGCGAAGGTGTCTCACCTGAGCGCATCGGCGAACGGGTGATGGTCGACTTCTCCATCTACAATCGCGACGACGATTCACTGGCCGACATCGACTATATGGGCCATGGCCGCGATGGCGGTTACGCCGAATATCAGACCGTGCCGGCTGAGAACGCGCATGTCGTCGACACGGAGATGAGCGACGTCGAACTCGCCACTTTCTGCTGTGCCTATCTGACCGGCGAACAGATGCTGGAACGCGCCGGCTTGAAGGCTGGCGAGCGCGTGCTGGTCACCGGCGCCTCGGGCGGTGTCGGCTCCGGCATCGTGCAACTGGCGCGGGCGCGCGGCGCCATTCCCTATGCCGTTGTCGGCAAGGGCAAGGAACAGGCGGTGCTCGACATCGGCGCCGAGGCTGTCATCACCCGCGGCGTCGCCAACCTGCCGCAAGCCGTGAATGAGGCGACCGGCGGCAAGCCGATCGACGTCGTGGCCGACCTCGTCGGCGGCGCGATCTTCAACGACCTGCTGCGCATCCTGAGGCCTGAGGGGCGCTACACCACCGCAGGCGCGATCGCCGGCCCGGTCGTCCAGCTCGATCTCAGGACCATGTACCTCAAGCAACTGCAGCTGCATGGCTCGAGCCAGGGCACGCGTGCGGATTTCCGCCGCATCGTCGGCTACATCGAGGCAAAGAAAATCCGGCCGCTGGTGGGAGGCGTCTACAGGCTCTCCGATTTTCACCACGCGCAGGCCGATTTCATCGCCAAGGATTTTGTCGGCAAGCTGGTGGTGGTGCCCGACGCTGTCGCGGAGCGGTCGGCGTAGTTTCAGAAATCCAGGCATTCTCGCTTCTGCCCGCTGCCCCAATGGGAATGGCTTGCAGTCCAGCCGGCAAGCCGCCACAAACGGTGACGCCCGCCGCGCCGCTGGTCCGGGCCTCTGGTCACAGGATACAGGCGAGACATGACAGCACGGATGATATTGCTCGACGCCAAGCCACTCAGCGTGGCTGATGTCGCCGAGATCGCGCGGCGCAATGCCAGGCTGATGCTGGGCGAAGAAGCGATGCGCCGCATCCGGGCAAGCCGCGCCCTGATCGAGCATCTCACCGGGCTTGGCAAGCCGATGTACGGCGTCACCACAGGCCTCGGCGCCTGTGTCGACACCCCGCTCGCGCAGGCCGACCTGATCGCTTTCCAGCACAGCGTGCCGCTCAGCCACAGTATGGGCATCGGACCGGCGCTGCCCACCGAGGCGGTGCGGGCGATGATGACCGCGCGCATTTCAGGCATGGCCGCCGGCGGCACCGGCACCTCCGAGCGCGTGGTCATGGGCCTTGTGGCGGCACTGAACGCCGGCGTCCACCCGGTGATCCCGACCTGGGGCTCGATCGGTGCGGCCGACCTTGCCCATCTCGGTCATATGGCGAGGTCGTTACGCGGCGATGGCGAGGCGGAATTCCAGGGCCGGATCATGCCCTCCGCCGAGGCGCTTGCGCTCGCCGGGCTCGAGCCGCTCGATCTGCGCGAAAAGGACGGCCACGCCATCATCGTCGCCAACAGCCTGTCGACCGGAACGGCGTGCCTGTGCCTCGAAGATGTCGCCCATCTCATCGACTGGGCGCTGGCAGCGGTCGCTCTCAACTATGAGGCGTTCCGCTCTTCCCTCACCGCGATCGACGAACATGCGCTGGCAGCACGACCAGCCTTCGGCCAGCGCGAGATCGGCGCGCGGCTGCGCATGGAGCTGGCCGGAAGCGGCCTGTGGAAAGACAAGGCCGCGCGACGCCTGCAAGATCCGCTCAGCTATCGCTGCGTGCCCCAGGTCTGGGGTGGCCTGCTCAATGCGTTCGAACAGGCGCGGCTGGCGACCGAGATCGAACTGGCGCATTCGGGTGACAATCCCGTGATCCTGGCCAAGGGCGAACGGGTGATTTCCAATGGCAATTTCGACCTCACGGCGATGACGCTGGCCTTTGAACAACTCGGCCAGGCGCTCGCGCATTGCGCCGTCGGCACCGCCAATCGCTGCATGAAGCTGATGTCACCTGTTATCGCCGACCTGCCGCGCTTCCTGTCGGCCAGGGGCGGCAGCCGCCAGGGCTACGCGGAATTGCAGAAGCCGTTGTCGGCGTTGGAAGCCGAGATCCGGCATCTGGCCAATCCGATGTCGCTCAGCCCGCTCGCGGTTTCGGACGGCATCGAGGATCAGTCGTCGATGGCGCCCAGGGTGGTGGCCAAGACCGCCGAGATCATCGAGCGCATGCGCTATCTCGTGGCGATGGAACTGATCTTCGCGGCGACCGGCGTCGAGTTGCGCGGCGTCGTCGACAGCATGGGCGAAGGACCACAGCGCACCTTTGCCGCCGTGCGCGCACTCGTCAGCCCGCTTGACGACGACCGCGAGATGAGCACCGACATGACGCGGGTGGCGCGGATGGTGGCGGGACCAAGGGACTGAGCTGGTGCTCCCATCCGACGCTGCCGTTTTTAAATCGGCGGGAGCAGGCCGATATTATTGGTAAGGGCCTCTGAGATTCAGCTTCTCGGCCAGAAGGCAAAAACGGTCGAGCAGCCGGACGAGCTCCTCGCCCTGTTCGGCGACGATCGTGCCGCGCTCGGTGGGCGGCGTGTCAGAGAGGGCCTTCCACAACCGGCTTTGCCGATCGCAGACATCGGCCAGCTCGGAGCAGTCGCTGGCGGTCAATTTCAAAAGGTGATCCGCCGTCACCGGTCCGATGCCAGGGGGCGTTGTCGCTCCAAGCAAGAGATAGCCGGGCGGCAAGGTGCCTTTCGCATTGGTCACCAATTTGCGGCAGATGACATCGAACAGCTGATCGACAGCCTGTTTGGCGCCGGCAACGCGCGAAGGATGGTCCGTATCGGCGGCGGCGTGCGGCAGAAGTTCAAGTTTGTCGCCATGCCTCTCGACGAGGTCGAGATAGGGCAGCATCGGGCCGGAAAGTCTACCGGTCGAGGCATCCCTGAACAGGTCGGCATCTATGGCGGCATGGCGCAGATGCCCTGCATCCAGGGCGACGCCAAGGGCCGCAACGTCGACAAGCTCGCCGCGATCGTAGTTGACCAGCACCGCGCCCTTGTTCATGCGTGACAGGACCTCCGCGCCAATAAGCCCGGCATTGGCGTAGCGCCCGTTTTGCGCATCCTGCTTGCCCAATCCGACATGGACGCTGAGCACATCGGCGCCTTCAGCCGCGCCCTCGAGGTCCCCCGCAAAGGCGAAACCCTCAGCTTCCACCCAGTCCCGATGTCGCGGCCGCGCGTGAACCACCACGCGCATGCCGAAGGCGCGGGCGAGCTTGGCGACCTCGCGGCCGATATTGCCGTAGCCGATGACGGCAATCGTCTTGCCTTCGAGTTTTTCGGTCGGGAAATCGCGCAGTTCCCTGCCGGTGTCGAAGGCGCCGCGCGCCACCCGATCGTGCAGCAAGTCGACCGGGAGATCCGGCAGCACTTTCAAAATCGCCTTCATCACCATCTGCGCCGTGGCGCGGCTGTTGATGCCGGGCGTGTTCATCAGCACGGCGGTGCCACCCTCGCCGCTGCCGCCGCCCCAGGAGCGAGACCCCATATTGCCGGTACCAGCGCCGATCCGCACGCCGGCGATCGGAAAAATGGCCTCGGCCGGCAGGAAGGTCGCGGCGGCAATGACGGCGTCATAGCGTCCGTCACCCGCGGCTTCGATCAGTTCTTCGCGGGTGCTGAGGTCCGGCTGGTAGAAGAAATGCACCCGGCCCCGTTCGAGGCTCGCTTTGTCGCCAAGTGCTGCCGCGTGGAAGCGGCCGCCCTTGGCCTCGATATGGGCGCGCACTTCGCTCGGGTCAGGCTTGCCGTCGGGTCCAAAGCGCAGGCCGACCAGGTCGCAGATCAGCACGGCGTAGACGCGCTGCGGGTCGATCGGCTCCACGGCCTGTAGGCTGGTGTTTGCGGTCACGTCGTTTCCCTCATGCAAGAACGGTAGGCCCGCTGCGGCAGCAGCCTGAACAATCAGAACCTATCCGCCCGGAAGGGCGTCAGATCGATCACCGGCGGCAAACCGGCGGCGAGTTGCGACACGATCTAGAGGCTGGGTCCCAGCTCGATCGGGCTGCCGTCGCTGAACCGGGATTGACGGAACCTGTGAAGATCATGTCCGATCTCGTTTCCCTGGACGAGGTCGGACACGACGCGGCCCATCCCAGGCCCGATGCCGAAGCCGTGGCCACTCATCCCGGTGGCGATGACGAGACCTGGAATCTCGGCGGCACGATCAACGATCGGCACGACATCTGGCATCGCATCGATCATGCCCGCCCAGACCGCCTTGAGCGGCACTGTCTTGAATTGCGGGAAAAGGGCCCTGAATTCGCGGTCGATATCCCGCAGCGCCGAGGCTTTGGCGGCGGGATTGAGGATGCGCATCCGTTCGAACGGGCTTTCCTCGTCCGCGTTCCACTTGCGTGGGGTTGACCAGCCGTCCGGAAACCCTCGCGGCGCCGCCGGCAAATAGTGGGTGCCAAAAGGATTGGCCATCAGGGCGGAAACATATTTGCGCGCGTGACGAAGAGCGTCAGGCCCGACATAGAGCTGATTGGAGCCTCCCGCTGCGAGCGTGTAGCCGCCATCCTGCCGGCGCCGGAATGCGATATGGTCGTCGGCGACGGCACCCGCATGGATTTCGGGCATGGGTCCGGTCGCGGCGACAGTCGCCCTGACGCTGAGCTGCGGGATGGAGACTCCGTGTGCACGCAGAAAGAGCGACGTCCACGCACCACTGGCGACGACAGCGTTCGAGGTGGCGATACGCCCCTGCTCGGTCCAGACGCCGCTGATGCGTCCCGCCGATATGTCGAGCATACGCGCCGCACAATTCTCGATGATCGTGACGCCCTGCCGGGCGGCCAGCCGAGCCAGCGCCGGCACCGCGACCCAGGGCTCGGCGCGCATGTCCGATGGGGTGGTCATTGCGCCCTTGAAGGAGCGCGACATGGCCGGGATCAGCCTGGCTGTCTCGCCTTGGTCAAGGAGACGCGTGTCGACCCCGTGGGTCTCAGCGATCTTCAAGAACCTCGCGAAACCGGCCATCTCCTTGTCCGTCCGCGCCAGATAGGTGACGCCCGTCTGCCTCAGCTCGACGTCTTCGCCGCATTCCTCGGCCAGTTGACGCCAGAGGCGTTGCGCTTCGATCACAACAGGCAGTTCAGCGGCATCGCGACCTTGCTGTCGGATCCAGCCCCAGTTGCGCGACGATTGCTCGCCGGCGATGCGCCCCTTTTCCAGCAATGTCACCGAAATGTTGCTTCGCGCCAGGAACAGGGCCGTGGTCACGCCGATGACACCACCGCCGATGACCACAACCTCCGAAGCCTTCGGCAACGGCGCTTGGAACTGGATCGGCATGGTTTCGGTGAAGGGAAAATTTGTCAAAGAAGACTGCCCTCTTGCTATTCATGGCCGCGCCAGCCCGCGCTGCCGGACCGAACGCTTCCGTGGAATGTCGGCGCTGCGTGACAGAACTGATAGGGGGTCGAGCTGGAGAATCTGCGCGTCAATGCAATAGAATTGGTTATGCCAGCGAATGCCATTGGCGGCACCACCTTTCAGGCACAGTGCGATGCCGCCATTGGCCCCTTGAAGGGTCAAGTCGGACACGCGTAACATCGGACCATCAGAACTGAGTCTGTTTCATTCGTCCGGGCTAATGTCCGGATTGGACTGGATATTTTCCTTGGCAATGGATGCAAAAGGCGGCGCGGCGAAGCGCGGCAAATCGTTTGCCCATGTGGCGGAAGCCTCCTGGGGCAAGGGCCTCAGCACCTTGCTGCGCATTGTGCGCATGACGCTGCGCCATCCCTGGCAGGTCGCCATCACCCTGGTCTCGACCTTCATCGCCGCGACGCTGCAGCTTTTCATCCCACGCCTGCTGGGACACGCCATCGACCAGGCGCAAGGCGTGATGGCCGCAGGTGCCGGCACCGCCGCCGAACAGGCGCTGTGGCACACAGCGCTGACCTTGCTGGTGGTCAGCATCCTGCGCGGCCTCTTCACCATGGCGCAGAACTACTATGGCGAGGCCGTCGGCCACCGGACCGGCTATGAACTGCGCCTGGCTTTCTACGAGAAGATCCAGCGCCTGAGCTTTTCCTACCACGACAAGGTCCATACCGGCGACCTGATCACGCTCGGGCTGCTCGATCTCGACGGCGTGCGCATGTTCTTTTCCACCGGCATCCTGCGCGTGGTGCTGCTCGGCGTGCTGATCGGCGTCGGCGCCTATCTCCTGATCAGCACCGATCTGGTACTCGGTCTGCTCAGCCTGAGCTTCGTGCCTTTCGTCGCCTGGCGCTCCTCGGTGACCCAGTTGAAGTTGCGCAGCACCTGGCTGACGCTGCAGGAGCGGCTGTCGGTGCTCAGCCGGGTGATGGACGAGAATCTCGGCGGCATCCGTGTCGTGCGCGCCTTCGCGGCGCAGCGGCATGAGCTCAAAAAATTCGACCGTGCCAAGCAGGATGCGCTGGAGCTGGCCAACGAGCGCGTCGACATCCGCGTCTCCAACACCGGCGCCATGAATTTTTCCTTCCTGGCGGCCATGGGCTTGGTGCTGTGGTTCGGCGGCCAGAAGGTGATTGCGGGCCAGATCAGCGTCGGCACGCTGGCCCAGTTCCTCACCTTCATGACCATCCTGCAGATGCCGGTGCGCCAGCTCGGCCTGATGGTCAACTCGTTCGCGCGCGCCTCGACCTGCGGCACGCGACTGTTCGAACTGCTCGACACCGAACTCGACATCAAGGACGCACCYGATGCCAGGGAACTCGTCATCACCGAGGGCGTGCTGCGCTTCGACAATGTCGGCTTCCGCTATGAGGGCGCGGGCGACCGCCCGACCCTGTCCGGCATCTCCTTCGAGGCGAGGCCCGGCGAGACGATCGGCATTGTCGGCCCGCCGGGCAGCGGCAAGTCGACCATCGCGCACCTGATCCCGCGCTTCTACGATGTGACGTCGGGCGCGATCACCATCGACGGGCAGGATATCCGTCACGTGACGCTGCAATCGCTGCGCAAGGTGGTCGGCGTCGTGCAGCAGGACGCCTTCCTGTTCACCACCTCGATCGAGAACAACATCGCCTATGGCAATCCCTGGGCACGCGAGACGCGCATCGGACAGGCAGCCGAGTATGCCCAGCTGCACAACTACATTATCGGGCTTCCGGCGGGTTATACGACGGTGGTCGGCGAACGCGGCGCGTCGCTTTCCGGCGGCCAGCGGCAGCGCCTGACCATCGCGCGCAGCCTGATGCTGCGGCCATCGGTCCTGGTCTTCGACGATTCCACCGCGGCCATCGATGCCGGCACCGAGCAGCGCATCCGCGCGGCGATGAAGCGCTTCGCCAGGGATCGCGTTACGCTGATCATCTCGCACCGGCTGAGTTCGCTGATGCATGCCGACCAGATCCTGTTCGTCGAAGGCGGCCGCATCGTCGAGCGCGGCACGCATGAGGAGTTGCTGGCGCTCGGCGGCCGCTATCGCGCGCTTTACGACCTGCAGTTGCGGCCGGACGACGACCGGCTCGAGGGAGCCGCATGATGTCGACGCAGAACGACGACGAGAAGGACGACAAAAGCGGACGGCCGACCAAGGCGGTCGTCGGGTCGCATCGCGACGAGGAAGAGGTTTTCGGCAAGGCCTATGATCCGCGTATCGTGCGGCGCATCTGGAGCTTCGTCAGCCCTTATCAGGGCCGGATCTTCATCTCGGTCGCGGCGGTTCTGGTGTTCACTCTGACCCAGCTCGCGATCCCGCTGGTCATCCGCTACGCCATCGACCACGGCATGGCGCCGGGCAAGCTCGACCGTTCGGTGATGATCTGGGCAACCGGCATCTTCGCGGTGATTATCCTGATCAACTACGCCGTCAGCCACGTGCAGGAAAGCGTCGTCGGCAAGGTGGCCGAGAATGTGCTGTCCGATTTGCGCCGCGCCATGTTCAGCCATCTGCAGCGGGTGTCGCTCAGCTTCATGGACAAGACCGAGGTCGGCCGGCTGATGTCGCGCCTGCAGGGAGACGTCAATTCGATGCAGGAATTCCTCGAAACCTCAGTCATGTCGGTGGGCGACATCGTGCTGCTGTTCGGCATCGTCAGCGTCCTGCTGTGGCTCGATTTCCGGCTCGGGCTCTTGACGCTGTCGACCATGCCGGTGCTGTTCATCGTGCGCCTGTTCTGGCTGCCGCGCGCCAAGGTCGCCTTCATGGCCGCGCACGAGACCAACTCCATCGCCAATGGCGCGCTGGCCGAAGGCATCCATGGCGTGCGCACCGTGCAGAGCCTSGAACGCCAGCACGTCAATTTCGACCTYTAYGACGAGAAGGTGCTGGCCAATCTCAACGCCCATYTGMGGTCGGCSAGATATGCCCAGGTGATGGTGCCGATCGTCGACACGCTGACCGGCATAGCCATGGCGACGGTCATCGTCGTCGGCGGTTCGATGGTGCTGTCGCACAGCCTCGACGTCGGCGTCATGGTGGCGTTCCTGTTCTACATCCAGCGYTTCTTCGACCCGATCCGCTCGCTCACCATGCAGTACAGCGTCATGCAGCGCGCCATGGCTTCAGGCCAGCGCATCTCCGAAGTGCTCGACGTGCCGGTGGATGTCAGCGACAAGGACAATGCGGTGGCGCTGTCGCGCGACACCGACGGCTCGGTCGAATTCAAGAACGTCACTTTCGGCTACCGACCGAACCAACCGGTGCTGAAGAACATCTCCTTCCGCGTCAATCCGGGCGAGACGGTCGCCCTTGTCGGCCCGACCGGATCTGGCAAGTCGAGCTCGATGGCGCTGGTGCACCGCTTCTACGATGTCTGGTCAGGCGAGGTGCTGGTCGGCGGGCATGACGTGCGCGACCTAACGCAGGATTCGCTCGGCGACCAGGTGGCCATGGTGCTGCAGGAGCCGTTCCTGTTCTCCGGCACGGTGCTGGAAAACATCCGTTACCACAAGACCGGCGCCAGCCGGGAGGAAGTGGTGCGTGCGGCACAGGCCGTCGGCGCGCATGACTTCATCGAGCAACTGCCTGATGGTTACGACACCGAACTCGAGCAGCGCGGCGGCAACCTCTCGCTCGGCCAGCGCCAGCTGATCAGTTTTGCACGCGCTCTGGTGGCCGACGCCAAGATCCTGGTGCTCGACGAGGCCACGGCCAGCATCGATTCCTACACCGAGATGCTGATCCAGAAGGCGCTGATCAAACTGCTGGAGGGTCGCACCGGGCTGGTCATCGCCCATCGGCTGGCCACCATCCGTGGCGCCGACCGCATCATCGTGCTGCAGAATGGCGAGATCGTCGAAAGCGGCAACCACGAACAGCTGATGCAGAAGAAGGGCCTCTACGCCCGCCTCTACAACATGAACTACGCTTCGTTCGACGACATTTCGCAGGAAGAGATGGGCATGGACGCGGCGGTCGGCAAAGCGACGTGAGGGGTGCCGGCAGGGTTCGAACCGAACGGAGCCTGCCCCGCCTGAGAGGGCCTATTTGCTGGATCCCCTGACATGACCGCTGACCTGCACGCCATCCTCGGCACGCAGGTACAGGAATCCGGGAATGGAGATCAGCGGGATGATCGCGGTCAGCAGGAACACCTGGTGAAAGCGTTCCGGCGTGAGCACGTGGGTCTCCCCTGCAATCAGGCCCAGCACCATGGCGGCGATCGAAACACCCAGCGAAACGCTGAGCTGCTGCAGAACGCCGCCAAGGCTGGTGGCGCGGCTGAGTTTTTCGCCCGGCAGATCGGCATAGGACAGGGTGTTGGAGGTCATGAACTGCGCTGAACGGATGATGCCGAACAGGAAGACGTAAACGCCGATCATCCAATGCGGTGTATCGGCCCCGATCAGGGCAAAACCCGCGACCGCAGCGGAACCAACGACCGCACTGCCGATCAGCACGACACTGAAGCCGAAGCGGCGCAGCAGCGGCGACAGCAGCGGCCGCATCAGCAAAGCGCCGAAACTGCCGACGAAGGTCAGCGAGCCTGAGGTGACCGGGCTCATGCCGAAGCCGACCTGCAGCATCAGCGGCAGCAGGAACGGCACGCCGTTGAGGCCGACGCGGCACAGGCCGCCGGCGAGTGTGCCGACCCAGAAGGAGCGAAATCGAAACAGCGTCAGGTCGACGGCCGGCGCCACGACGCGGCGCGCATAACGCCCGAAGGCGAGCAGCAGCATGACGGACGCGGCCAACACCAGCACCGTGGCTGAAACGGGAATGATCGGCCGGCCGATGTTTTCCAGCCCGAATTGCAGCAGCGCCACGCCGAACCCCACCATCAGGAATCCCGGGACGTCGAAGCGCTGTACCGCTTCCTCGTGGAAATCGTCGACAAAGCGCAGCGCCGCCAGAATGCCGATGCAGCCGAACGGCACGTTGACGTAGAATATCCACCGCCACGACGCGTAGGTGGTGAGCACGCCGCCAAGCAGCGGCCCGATGACCGGCCCCATGATGGCGGGCAAGGTCATGTAGGTCATGGCGGTGATCAGTCCGCTGCGCGGAAAGCTGCGCAGCAGGATCAGCCGACCGACCGGCGTCATCATGGCGCCGCCCAGCCCCTGCAGCGCGCGCATCGCCAAAAGCATGCCGAAACTGTTGGCCATGCCGCACAGGGCCGAGCCAAGGGTGAAGGTGAACAGCGCCAGCGCGAACACCCTTCGCGCGCCGAACCTGTCGGCGAACCAGCCGCTGACGGGAATGAACACGGCAAGCGTCAAAATGTAGGTGGTGATCGCAAGGTTGAGCCGGACCGGTGTCGTGTCGAGACTTTGCGCGATGGCCGGGATCGCGGTGGTGATGATGGTGGAATCGAGCTGCTCCATCAGAAAGGCGATGGCGACGATAACAGGGATGATCAGCCTCAGCCGCGGATCGCGCTCGGTGGCAAATTGAGGTTGTTCCAATGCTGCGGCCAATTCCGTCATGCGAGCGGCTTGTAGTCTCTAGCCAAAGTGGCGCATCCCCGTCCAAAGGCAAGATTGCCCTACGTGCCAGCCAGCCGGAGCCTGATCGCACGGCCGTCTTATGGTCCGACAAACAGGTTGGGGGTAGTCATTTCGACCCGCCGGAAGTCAACAAATCTTGACCGGCGCCGTGAATTGACGCGGCACCGGCCAGACCAGAGACGCCATCCAACGTCGCCCAAGGACGCCGCACAGTTCAGCGAGCGTCCGTCCCGGTTTCGTGAAAGAACGTGTCCGGCGACGGACGGCTTTCCTCCCCATATCTCTGGAACGGAAAGGAGATATTCCCATGAAAAGACAACTCGTATTTATCAGCACCATCCTGCTGACCCTGGCCACGAGCGCGGTCCCGTTTGCTACTATCGCCGATGCCGCCGTCGTCAGGCACCACTTTGTCCAACTCACCGCTGCGCATGGCGGCCATGCGAACGGTGGATATGGAGGCCACGGCGGCTGGGTTGGCGGCGGTTGGACTGCCGAGAATTCGTCCACCGGCAATGGCCGGATGGACAGCTACTACAATGGCTACGGCAGTTACCATGGCGACGTCGGCGACTTCTGCGGAACCATCGCCTGGACGCTCGATCTGTGCGGTCCCCACGGCCCGTGATTGCTGACCGCACCCGCCGACCCGCGCAGGACAGCCCGCCCCGGATATTCCGGGACGGCTGCGGTCGTCATTCCGCCCAACGCCAGTCGACGCTCCGTCCCGATTTCGTGAAGGAACGTGTGCAGTGAGAAGGCCGTTTTTCTCCCATGCGCAAGTGTCGCAAAACAAACAGGAGTAACGCTCATGAACAGGCAATTCGTATTCGCAAGCTCGATCGTGCTGGCCTTGGCGGCCGGCACGACTTCATTCGCAACCACGGCCGACGCCGCGTTCGTCAGGCACAACAGCGGCGGCCATGCCATGGGTCATTTCCGCGGCGGTCATTTCGATGGCGGGCATCGATACGCCTTTCACCGCGGATACGGACACGGTCGCCACTGGGCCGGCGGCGGCTGGCGAGGCGGCGGCTATTACGGCGGCTACTATGATTATTGCGGACCGGTCCAGCTGGCGCTCGGACTCTGTGTCCCGTACCGGCCCTATTACTATGGTCCGTTCGGAATCCTCTGATCTCTATCCGGCCATGGCATCCGCTCAGGTGCCATGGCTCCGTTGGAACCAGCAGGGTGCCCGGATGCTACGCCATTTCGGGACGTCTTGACGCTTCGCGGATCGCCTTGTGCACGCCGCGCTGCAAATCCATGAAGGCCGGGGTTTCCATCACCTCTTCCCGGCGCGGGCGCTCGATGTCGACATTGAAAGTCTGCATGATGCGTCCCGGGCCGATCCCCATGACGACGATGCGGTCCGACAGATAGACKGCCTCCTCGACGTCGTGCGTGACGAASAGCACSGTCAGCCTGTGCTCTTCCCAGATCTGGGTTAGCAGTTCCTGCATCTGGTGGCGGGTCAGAGCATCGAGCGCGCCGAAGGGCTCGTCCATCAGCAGCATCTTGGGCCGATAGGACAGCGCGCGCGCAATGGCGACGCGCTGCTTCATGCCGCCCGACAGTTCGGACGGATAGCGGTCGGCGCTCTGCGACAGCTTGACGAGGTCGAGATGCTCGAGCGCAATCTCGCGGCAGGCCGCGCGATCGTAGCCGGCGGCCTTGAGGKCGAACTCGATGTTCTGCCGCGCCGTCAGCCAGGGAAGCAGCGTGTAGGACTGGAAGACGACGCCACGGT